>NZ_JBEXRC010000005.1:0-236807 GCF_040612915.1 Streptomyces sp. NPDC006326
GTACGCCGGAAGGATCGCACCGCCCGGAATACCGAACACGGTGTCGCACCCCACCTCTTCGAGAGAACGGATGAGGGACTGCGCACCCGTGACGTACTCCACGGGTGCGGACCGCTCGCCGCTGCGGAGCCGTGGTGGGGGACGGTCGACTCCGGCGGTGTGCTGCACAGCGCTCTGCATCATGAAATCCAAAGGTCTGGAGGAGTGGGCGGATGCGGGGTGTCCGGGCGGGCCGGGCGTGTCAGCCCCAGGTGAGGAACCGTTTGGGGCGTTCCAGGAGCGCGGCCACGTCGGCCAGGACCTTCGAGCCGAGCTCGCCGTCGACCAGGCGGTGGTCGAAGGAGAGCGCGAGGGTCATCACCTGGCGGGGCCGGACCTTGCCGTGGTGCACCCACGGCCGGAGGCCGATCGCGCCGACGGCGAGGATCGCGGACTCGCCGGGGTTGAGGATGGGGGTGCCGGTGTCGACGCCGAAGACGCCGACATTGGTGATCGTGACCGTGCCGTCCGTCATGTCCGCGGGGGACGTCCTGCCCTCCTTGGCGGTGGCGACCAGTTCGCCGAGCGCCGCGGCCAGTTCGGGAAGGGTCTTGCGGTGCGCGTCCTTGACGTTCGGAACGATCAGACCGCGCGGGGTGGCGGCGGCGATGCCCAGGTTCACGTCGTGTTTGACGACGATCTCCTGGTTCACCTCGTCCCAGGCCGCATTGATCCCGGGGTTGCGCCGGATCGCGACGACCAGGGCCCGGGCGATGAGCAGGAGCGGGTTGACCCGCAGGCCCTGCATGTCCCGGTCCTGCCGGAGCTCCTCGACGAGCTTCATCGTCCGCGTCACGTCGACCGTCACGAACTCGGTGACGTGGGGGGCGGAGAAGGCGCTCGCCACCATCGCCTGCGCCGTGGCCCGCCGTACGCCCTTGATGGGGATACGGGTCACCGCCGCCGGGCCGGACGGTGCCGGGACCGGCGCGGAGGCCGATGCCGATGCCGGCGCCGGGGAGGACTGCGCCGGCCCGGGGGCGGCGGGGGTGCGGGTGGCGGCCGCGTGGACGTCCGCCCGGGTGATGATGCCGTCGGGCCCCGTCGGGGGCACCGTTTCCAGGGCGATGCCCAGGTCCCTGGCGAGCTTGCGGACCGGCGGCTTCGCCAGCGGGCGGGTCCGCGGGGAAGCCCCGGCCTGGCCGGGCGGTGCCTGCGGGGGCCGTCGTCGGCGGCGGGACGATCCGTCGGAGACCCCGTAGCCCACGAGTACGGGCTGCCGGGCGCCGGACGGCGGCGCCGCGGCCGGCGGTCCGGCGGGGGCCTCCGGTGAGGCGGGGGCCGCGGGGGCCGCAGGTGCCGCCGTCGCCGCGGGGGCGCCCGCCGGGGCGGTGTCCACGGAGATGATCACACTGCCGACGTCGACGGAGGCGCCCTCCGGGTAGCGCAGTTCGTGCACCACCCCGTCGTAGGGGATGGGCAGTTCGACGGCCGCCTTGGCGGTCTCCACCTCGCACACGACCATGCCGTCGTGCACGCGGTCGCCGGGGGCGACGTGCCAGGTGAGGATCTCCGCCTCGGTGAGCCCCTCGCCGACGTCGGGCAGTTTGAATTCGCGCAAGCGCTGTTCGGTCACGGTTCCCGCCCTCAGAACGACATGGCACGGTCGACGGCATGGAGCACCCTGTCCAGGCCCGGCAGGTACTCGTCCTCCAGGCGCGAGGGAGGGTAGGGGGCGTGGTAGCCGCCCACGCGCAGCACGGGCGCCTCCAGGTGGTGGAAGCAGCGCTCCGTGATGCGAGCGGCGATCTCTGCTCCGGCCCCGAAGAAGACGGGGGCCTCGTGGACCACGACGAGCCGCCCGGTGCGGCGCACGGAGGCCTCGACGGTGTCGAAGTCGAGGGGCGAGACGGAGCGCAGGTCGACCACCTCCAGCCGCCGGCCGTCCCGCTCGGCCTCGGCGGCGGAGTCCAGGCAGGTCTTGACCGTGGGGCCGTATCCGAGCAGCGTGGCGTCCCGGCCCTCGCGTACGACGCGTGCGGTGTGCAGGGGCCGTACGGGGGCGGGGTCGACCTCGCCCTTCTCGTAGTAGCGCCGCTTGGGTTCGAAGAAGATCACCGGGTCGTCGCTCTCGATGGCCTGCCGCAGCATCCAGTAGGCGTCCGAGGCGTTCGCCGGCGAGACCACCTTCAGGCCCGCGACGTGCGCGAAGAGCGCCTCCGGGGACTCCGAGTGGTGTTCGACGGCCCCGATCCCCCCGCCGTACGGGATCCGGATGACGACGGGCAGTCTGACCGTGCCCAGCGAGCGGGCGTGCATCTTGGCGAGCTGGGTGACGATCTGGTCGTACCCGGGGAAGACGAAACCGTCGAACTGGATCTCCACCACCGGGCGGTAGCCGCGCAGGGCGAGCCCGATGGCGGTGCCGACGATGCCGGACTCGGCGAGCGGGGTGTCCATGACCCGTTCCTCGCCGAACTCCCGCTGCAGGCCGTCGGTGATGCGGAACACGCCGCCGAGCCTGCCGACGTCCTCGCCCATGACCAGGACCCTGGGGTCGTGCTCCATGGCGTCGTGCAGGGCCTGGTTGACGGCCCGCCCCAGCGGCAGGGCCTTCGCCGCGGGGGGCGCGTCGGCCTGCGTCTTCGCAAGCGTCAGGGTGGTCATGTCACTTCCCTCCGGGGGCGGCGAAAGTCGCCTCGTAGCGGCCGAACTCGGCGCGTTCCTCGTCGACGAGGGCGTGCGGGCCGGCGTAGACGTGTTCGAAGATGGCCTCGGTGGGCGGGGACGGCATGGAGCGGACCTGCGCGCGCAGCCGCTGCGCGAGGGCCTCGCCCTCGCGGTCCGCCTCGTCGAGGAAGGGCTGCCCGGCCCACCCGTTGTCCAGCAGGTGGGTCTTCAGCCGGGCGATGGGGTCGCGGCCGGCCCATTCCTCGACCTCGGCGGGGTCCCGGTACTTCGTGGGGTCGTCCGAGGTGGTGTGGGCGCCCATCCGGTAGGTGTACGCCTCCACGAGGGTGGGGCCTCCCCCGCTGCGGGCCCGGGCCAGTGCGGCCCGGGTGACGGCGAGGCAGGCGAGGACGTCGTTGCCGTCCACGCGGACGCCGGGGAAGCCGAACCCGGCCGCCCGCCGGTGGATGGGGACGCGGCTCTGCTTCTCGGTGGGCTCGGAGATGGCCCACTGGTTGTTCTGGCAGTAGAACACCACGGGGGCGTTGTAGACGGCGGCGAAGTTGAAGGCCTCGCTGACGTCGCCCTGGCTGGTGGCGCCGTCGCCGAAGTAGGCGATGACGCCCGTCTGCGCACCGTCCTTGGCCACGCCCATGGCGTAGCCGGTGGCGTGCAGGGCCTGGGAGCCGATGACCAGGGTGTAGAGGTGGAAGTTCTTCTCGACCGGGTCCCAGCCGCCGTTGTTCACGCCGCGGAACATGGCCAGCAGCTTCAGCGGGTCCACGTCCCGGCACAGGGCGACGCCGTGGTCGCGGTAGCTGGGGAAGACGTGGTCGCTGTCGTGCAGGGCGCGGGCGGAGCCGACCTGCGCGGCCTCCTGGCCGAGCAGGGAGGGCCACAGGCCGAGCTCGCCCTGCCGTTGCAGGGTGACCCCTTCGGCGTCCACCCGCCGGGCCAGCACCATGTCCCGGTAGAGCGAGCGCAGTTCACCGGGCGTGAGCGCGATGTCGTAGTCGGGATGCGTGACGCGCCGGCCGTCCGGGGTCAGCAGCTGCACCGCGTCGGCCGCCGGTGCCTGCTGCCCGGCCGCTCCTCCTTCCCGGCCGGCGCGGCTTCCCGCCCTGTCTGCTGTTCCCATCGGATGTCCCACTCCCCTGTTCGATACGTGTGCCACGGCCCGTCCGGCCGCGCTTTCCTGTGTGGGGTCCCGCCCCGGTGGGTGCGAGCGGCCTCAGACCCGGGTGTGCTCGCCGGCCCGCGCCGCCGCGGCGGCCCGGGCGCGGGTCTCCTTGCGGGAGCGCGACCACCTGCGGGTGAGGGGGCGCTCCACCCAGGCGTACAGCGCCCAGGCGAGCAGCACGCAGACGGCCAGTTCCCCGGCGAGGATCGCCAGGGCCGCCGGCGTGCCGAAGAGGCGGTCGCCGAGCAGGCTGCGGGTGTACTCCAGCACCGTGAAGTGCACGAGGTAGAAGGCGAAGGAGATCTCGCCGAGCCAGACCATCGCCCGGTTGCGGAAGAGGGTGAAGCGTCCCTCGTTGTCGGCGAGGGCGCCGGCCGCGATGAGCAGGGCCGCGGGGACGATGCAGACGATGCGCAGCCCGTAGAGCCACGGCACGGTCAGGGCGAGCCCGTACGAGACGAGGACGAGCACCCCGGACCAGATCATGCCGATGTTGCGCCAGCGGCCGAGGACCACGGCCCGGCCCACGAGCATGCCGAGGGCGAAGTCGAGCAGGCGGCCGGGCGGGAAGACGTAGGCGAACCAGAAGTAGTTGGCCGACTGGCCGGGCTCGTTGGGGACGACGGCGGTGCCCACGGGCATGACGGCGTAGGTGAGCAGCGGGGTCAGGGCGACGGCCGCGATGACACCGCCGATCCAGTACTTGAGCCGGTGCGCCGGGATGCGCCGCAGCACCAGGTACAGCAGCGGGAAGGCCAGGTAGAAGAAGGCCTCGGTGGACAGCGACCAGCTCACGTTGTTCACCGCGAAGTTGGTGGGCACGTCCGGCACCCACGACTGGAGCATGAAGAGCGTGAGGAATCCCTGCGCGGGTGTGGTGTGTGCGCCGTCGACGCCTTCGACGAGCAGCAGCGCGAGGAGCCACGACACGAGGTACGGCGGCACGATCTTGGCGTAGCGGCGGCGCCAGAAGGACTTCGCGGTGTCGCCGGGTCGGGCCGACCAGATCAGGATGAACCCGCTCAGCATGAACCAGAAGGGCATGGTCAGCCCGGCCACGCCGCCGAGCGCCGCGTAGATGCCCCGCTCGACGCCGTGGTCGGCGAACAGCCGGATGCTGGCGAACGGCAGTACGGCGTGGAAGAGGAACACCAGCAGGGCCGCCGGGAAGCGCAGGCCGGTCAGGGTGGGGAGCCGGCTGACGCGGACGACCGTGCTGTCCCCCGCGGACGGGGTGCGCGGGGCGGACGGGATGGGCGGGGTCGGCGGGCCGGGCGCGCGGACTGGTCTTTCGGTCCTGGTGAGACTGTCGATGCTCACGGGTTGTCTCCTCGGGGTGGTGGGGAACGCCGGTCAGATGTCGAGGACGAGGCGTGGGGAGGCGCAGCGGGAGACGCAGATCATCATCACGTCGCCCGCGGCGTGCTGTGCGCTGCTGAGCAGGCTGTCCCGGTGGTCCGGGGAGCCCTCGATCACGCGGGTCTCGCAGGTGCCGCAGACGCCGTCGCGGCAGGAGGCGTCGACGTAGACCCCGGCGTCCTCCAGGGCGTCGACGATCGACTCGTCGGGGCCCACGGCCACGGTCCGGCCGGAGCGGGCGCACTCCACCTCGAAGGCCCGCTCCCCGTCCTCGGGGGCCGGGGCCGCCGTGCCGGCGAAGCGTTCGACGTGCAGGCGGTCGCCGAGGCCGAGCCGCGTGCAGGCGGCCTCGACGTCGTCGGTCAGCGACTGCGGTCCGCAGCAGTAGACGCGGGTGCCCGCGGGGGCCTGCGCCAGGATGCCGGCGACGTCCATGCGTCCGCGCTCGTCCTTGGGGTGGAGGACCACCGAGGCGTCGTCGGTGGCGAGGGCGGTGAGTTCCTCGCTGAACGCCATGGCGGAACGGCTGCGTCCGCCGTACCAGAACTGCCAGCTCCTGCCGCGGGCCGCGGCCTCGCGGGCCTGTACGAGCAGGGGGGTGACGCCGATGCCGCCGGCGATGAAGACGTAGGACTCGGCGTCGGCCAGCGGGAAGTGGTTGCGCGGCCCCCGTACGGTCACGCTCGCGCCGGGCCGCAGCTCGTGGTGGACGAAGGCGGAGCCGCCGCGCGAGGCGGGCGCCTTCAGGACCGCGATGCGGTAGCGGGCGGTGTCGGCGGGGTCGCCACACAGGCTGTACTGCCGGACCGGGCCGGCGGTGTGCAGGTCGATGTGGGCGCCGGGCGCCCAGTCGGGCAGCGGCTTGCCGTCGGGGTGCACCAGCTCGACGGAGAGGACGTCGTCCGCCTCGTGTGTCATCCGGTGCACCAGCAGGTCGAACTGCGACTCCGTGCTGCTCATGGCGGTGTCCTCCTGGTCGGCGTCGGCTGCCGGGTTCGAGGCGGGCGGGGATGGGCCTCCCGGGCCCGCTGCCGCCGGGTCGGCGGCCGGCGGGAGCGGGCGGGGAAGGCAGGGCGGGGCGGGTGGGGCGCAGCCGGGCGGGTGGGGCGCGCCTATGCGGCGGCGGCCGCGGTGGCGGTGGCGGCGGTGGCGGTGGCCGCGGTGCCGAACTGGATCGGGTTGGCGAGCACCACGCCGTGGCTCTTGACGTCGATGACCACCCGGTCGCCGTCGGCGATCCGGAAGCCGTCGTGGAAGCTGGCCTTGTCGGCTCCGAGGAGCACGTAGTTGACCATTCCGGGGCGGCGGATCGCCGGGTACTCGAAGAGGTTGGCCATCATGTCCCGCGCCGTGAAGTACAGGGCGTCCTCGCCGCAGTCGAAATTGCCCTCCCACGCCGGCACGCCGTCGCGCTCGATGGTGACCCGGCCGGTCACCGACTTCGGCGGCTCGCCCAGGAACAGCCAGGGCGCGAGGGAGGTGTCGCTGAGCTTGCAGTACGGGTTCCAGCCCGGGTTCTGCCGGTGCAGGCCGATGTCGCACAGGTCGTTGCCGAAGGTGTAGCCGACGTAGTGCGGGTCGCCGTTGTCGTCGTTGACGTAGACGAGGGCGACCTCCGGCTCCTCGATCAGCGCGACCGCCTTCCTCGGGACGACGAGGGTCTCGTCCGGCATGCGCAGCCAGGAGCCGAAGCCCTTGAAGAACCAGTTCGGGGCGACGAACTCCTCGCCTTCGGTCGGCTCCTTGCCGAACTTGGACTTGTGGGTCCCCATGAAGCCGCTCAGCAGGGCGTTTCCGGTGCTGGTGGGCAGCAGCGGCGGCAGGTAGCGCAGCTCCGGGTCGCCGGCGGTGACCGTGATCTGCTCGGCCTCGCCGGTGATGGCGGCGAGGACCGCCTCGGGTCCGTCGGCCGCGATGAACTCGGCCTGGAGCTGCCCCTCGGAGACCTGGTACAGCGTCAGGGACCGGCCCGGTACGGGCCGCTCGAACCCCGCGTACCGCTCGCCCTTGTACTCACACTCGAACAGGATTGACATGGTGGTCGGCCCTCCTGTGGCCGTGGGCGGCCCGGGGCCGCGCGGAAGCGGTCCGGAGGCCGGGGACGGGCCCGGCATCCGGAAGGTGACGGTTGATCAGCGGCCGGCGAGGGCCGGCCGCGGGGCGGCGGGCTTGCCGGTGAGGTCGGCGAGGACCTCCTCGATCCGGTCGAGCGAGAAGCGGATCCAGTCCAGGGCGAGCGGGTCCTCGGCGTTCAGGGCGGCGGTGCGCTGCTCGTCGCCGTCGCCGTAGAGCCGGCTGGTGGCCACGCGCAGCCGCAGGGACTCCTCGGGCTCGCCGAAGGCGCTCGCCGGGAGGACTCCCACGCCGTGGCGTTCGACGAGGAGCCGGGCCAGCTCGGCCCCGGTGTGCACGCCGTGGGCCTGCGCGAGGTGTTCGCGCAGCGGCTCGAAGTCGGGGTACAGGTAGCAGGTCGCGACCACGGGCGGGACCAGGGCCCCGGCGGCCGTGAGGCGTTCGGCCATCGCGCGGGCCACCGTCTCGTGGAGCCGGCGGCTCGCGGCGACGTGCTCGACCACCTCGGCCGGCTCGTCGAAGGCCCAGGCGGCCGCCGCCTGCACGGGTGCGGCGGGGCTGGACCAGATCTGGCTGGCGATGCCGACCAGGCGGTCCCGCAGGGCCTGCCCGGCGTCGCCGTCGGGGAGCCGGGCCACCCCGGTGCGCCAGCCGCCGATCGCCAGGTTCTTGGTGAGTCCGGTGGTGACGACGGTCCGCTCGGGTGCGTACACGGCGGGGGACACGGCGGGGGTGGCCGCCGGGTCGTAGACCAGGTCGCAGTAGATCTCGTCGGAGATGATGACGAGGCCGAGTTCCCGGGCCGCCTCGCCCAGGCGCCGCACGGTGTCGGGCGCGGCGATGGTCCCGGTCGGGTTGTCCGGCAGGGTGACCACGACGGACCGCGGGTCGTGCCCGGCGGCCCGGGCGGCCGTGACCGTCTCGCGCAGCAGGTCGGGGTCGGGGACCCCGCCCTGGCCCGGCAGGGTCGGGACGGAGAAGTGCCGGGCCCCGATGAGGTCGGCCTGGGCCGCGTAGCTGACCCAGCTCGGCATCGGGATGACCACGTCCCCGCCGACGGCGAGGAGCAGTCCGAACAGCAGCGGTTTGCTGCCGGGCCCGCAGACCACCTGCTCGGGTGTGGTGGGCAGGCCGCGCCGCCGCCAGTAGCCGGCGGCCGCGCTGCGCAGCGCCGTGGATCCGGCCACGGGGCCGTACGATCCGAGCCCGGCGGCCTCGGTGAGCCTGGCCTTCAGGCCGGGGTGGACGGGCAGGCCGATCTCGCCGCTGGCCATCGACAGCACGCTCTGTCCGGCCAGCCGCCTGCGGGCGATGGCTTCGTCGGCGGCGAGCGTCGCCGACATCGTCACGTTCGTGGGCTCGGGCACGGTCTCACGCCTTGCCGTAGAGCTCTCGGAGGGTGGCCTTGCGCACCTTGCCGGTCAGGGTCTTCGGCAGGGCGTCGATCACCTCCAGGCGGTCGGGGAGGAAACGCGGGTCCAGGCCGGTCTCCTGGAGGTAGGCGCGGATCTCCTCCAGCGTCGGTGCCTCGTCGCCGTCGGCGACGACGACCGCGAGGATCGGGTCCTCGACCCGGCCCGTCGGGCCGACCAGGGTGGTTTCGGCGACCTTCGGGTGCCGGTTGACGATGGACTCGATCTCGGCCATGGGCACGACCATTCCGTCGCGCTTGATGGCGTCGCTGGCCCGGCACAGGATGCGGATGCCGCCGCGGCCGTCGTCGCGGGCCACGTCGCCGGTGTCGAACCATTCGTCGTCCATGAGGTGGGCCTTGTACTCGGCGTCGCGCCGGTAGTAGCCCAGGGCCTGGGAGGCGCCCCGCACCCGCAGCCGGCCGACGGGGGCCCGCTCGGTGGGGTTGATGCACTTGTCGATCCGGATCTCCATGGCGTCGATCGGCCGGCCGTTGCTGTGGGCCGCCCAGTCCTGGTTGTAGTCCAGCTTGGTGATGGTCACCGGGCCGTTCTCGGACATGCCCCACAGCGAGTACGTACGGGCGCCGAGGGTCTCGCGCAGGTCGTCGACGAGCGGCTGGAGCACCTGGGCCGAGCCGGTCACCACGTGGCGCAGCGTGTGCACGTCGCGCGGCTCGTCCCGCTGGGACTGGGCGATGTCGGTCAGGGTGGGCGGCGGGCCGTACAGCAGGGTGGCGCCGTACTTCTGGACCAGGTCGAGGAGCGCCTCGTTCTTGCGGTGGTCCTGGAAGGCGATGGTGCCGCCCAGCATGACGCTGGCGAGGACGCCCTGGCCGAAGCCGGAGTAGTGGACCAGCGGGGTGGTCACGGCGGCGACCAGGTGCTCGTCGAGCAGGAAGGTGTCGACGTATCCGCGGATGGCGGAGTGGACGGTGTTCTGGCTGTGCAGTACGCCCTTGGACTCTCCGGTGGTGCCGGAGGTGAACAGCACCACGAACGGGTCGTCGGGCCCCAGCTCGCGCCCCTCCAGGTCCTCGCCGTGGACGTCCTCCCAGTGGCGGTCGACGAAGTGGTCGCGGAAGTCGACGGTGCCTTCCGGCGCGTGGCCGTCCACGATCACCACGTTCTCCAGGCTGGGGAGTTCCTGCCTGAGCCGGTCGGCGGTCTCGCCGAGCCGGTCGCCCTCCCACTCCGCGACGGTGATGATCACGCGGGCTTCGGTGAGGGACAGCCGGTGGCGCAGCGGCTCCTCGGGGGTGGTGGGTGCGATCGGGCAGATGACCGCGCCGACGCGGATGCACGCGTACAGCAGCGGCACCATCTCCCAGCGGTTGGGGAGCTGGACGGCCACGAAGTCGCCGGGCCGGACGCCGAGTTCGACGAGGGCGCCGGCGAACCGGTCGGTCAACTGGCGCAGCTCGATGTAGTCGAGGGTGTCGGTGCGGGCTTCCTTGATGCGGCGGCCGGCGACCGCCAGCTTGTGGGGGCGCAGGCGTGCCTGGCGGCGCAGGTCGTCGAGGAAGGTCTCGGTGCGCCACCAGCCGCGCTGGTAGTACAGGGCTTCGCGGGCTTCGCGCCCGTCCGGCATGGGGCTGGTGATCTCGATGACGGGCATCGTCTCGCGGGTGAGGACGACTCCGTCGACCACCGGCGGGTCCGGCTGCGGCGGTGCGGTCAGGGTCTCGGTCATCGACGGTCCTTCCGGCGGGCGGTGAGCAGGGTCGGCAGGGGGTCGCCCGCCTGGGCTGCGGCGATGTCCAGCAGGTCGCGGGTGTTGCGGCGCACCCGGTCGCCGACCCAGTCGAAGACCCAGGCCTTGCGGGCACCGGCCGACAGGTCGAAGGGGACGACCCGGGTGACGGCCAGAGCGGCGGAGGCGGCGCCGCCGATGTTGGCGATCACGCCGGGCACGAGGACGGTGCCCGAGGCCCGCACCTTCTCCTTGGCGTCGGTGCTGGAGCTGAGGTTGCCGCCCTCGACCACCAGGCCGGCGCGTACGCGGTGCGCGTTCTCGGCGTTGATCGCGTGCTTCTGCGCCGCGAGGATCAGCAGGTCGGCTTCCACGTCCAGCCAGGCGTCCTGCTCCTGGGACACGGTGACGTTCTGGGGCAGCCGTGAGCGGTCGATCTTTCCGAACTCGTCGGTGATCGCGACGAGGTCGGCCACCGGCAGGCGGTCGGCGCTGATCGTGCCCTGGACGTCGGCGACACCGACGACGGTGTGGCCGCGCTCCTCCAGGAAGTGCGCGACGGCGCGGCCCACGGCGCCGAAGCCCTGAATCACGACTCGGGCCGGCCCCGTGCGACCGCCGGCCTCCAGGGCGGTGATGGCGGCGACGCCGACGCCGTGCCCGGTGCAGTCGATCAGCGGCTCGTAGTAGGTGCGCCAGTCGATGGGCATGTCCGGGGCACCGAGCCGGTAGCGGGGGTCGTACCCGGCCTCGTCGAAGAAGACGGCGCGGTCGGCGGGCGTGACGCCCATGTCGATGCCGAGGTGGATGCCGCCGTGCAGTAGCGGCTTGACGGTGCGGCCGAAGGTGCGGAAGGTGCTCTCGCGGTCGCTGCCGTCGGCGACGATGCCGGCCTTGGCGCCGCCGATGGGCAGGCCGGCGAGGGTGAACTTGTGCGTCATGTCGCGGGCGAGACCGGCCACCTCTTCCTGGGTGACACCGGCGGTCATCCGGGTGCCCCCCATGGCCAGACCGTCGTGGAGCGAGTCGACGACGACCCATCCCCTGAGGGATCCTCCGCTGCCGTTCAGCGAAACGGTGAAAGCCGGGTCTTGGGGCGTATCCACGGCGGGGCTGCCGTCCAGAGAACTCATTGCCAAGGACCTCATAATCGATTCGATGGGGGTGTCTGTCTGAGCTGAAGCGGTGGCGGCGTGCCGCACGCCCGACGACGGGGGCGGGCACCGGTCGTGCGGCACGCCGGTCCGGGGCGGTGATCAGCCGGCCGGGCCGGCCGGGGCGATCACTGGTAGATCTCGGCGAAGCCCCGCAGGATCTCCTTTCCGTCGCTGCGGAATTCCAGGTGGGCCTGCGCGCCGAAGATGCGTCCGTCGTCGGAGCGGATGAACTCGACGGGGGCGTGCTCGGAGCGGCCGATGGAACGGAAGCCGGCGGGCGCCCCCTGGAGGTAGAGGGTGTGGCGGTGGAAGACCGTCACGGTCGGCTTGACGTGGGAGAAGAGGGGCTCCTCCTTGTCGACCTGCACCTCGTGGCCGCCGACGCGCTGGGGTCCGTCGGCCAGTTCGCCGCCGTTGGCCACGGCGATGATCTGCATGCCGCCGCAGATCCCGAAGACCGGGACCTCCGCCCCCATCACGAGATCGATGAGGGGCCGGTAGTAGTCGCTGTCGTACGCCCTCACCTTGGTCCCGCTGAGCACGATCGCCTGGTACTTCGGGTCGAGGCGTGCGGGCACGGAGGCGGCGTCGACCACGTCGGTCTCGGAACCGAGGTCCTCGAAGCGCCTCCGCAGCTGCTTCAGGGAGAGCGTTCCGTTGTTGACCACGAGAACCCGGGAAGTCGTCACGAGCCCTGCTCCTCTCGCCGGCTGCGCGTGATGACGGTGCCGGTGTCCTCGGCGAGCATGTGCGAGACGGGAGCGCTGCCGATGATGACCCTTTCGACGCCCCGGTCCAGGGCCTCGCCCGCGGCGCGCAGCTTCTTGCGCATGCCGCCCGTGGCCCCGCGGTCGCGGAACTCGGCGGCCGCTTCGGCCGTGATCTGCCGGACCGGCTCCCCGTCGATCAGGAGGTGCGGGACGTCGGTGACGAGCGTCAGGCAGGTGGCCGAGGAGGCGCCCGCGATGGCGGCCGCGGCCCGGTCGGCGTCGGTGTTGACCTCCTGGCCGGCGGTGTTGCGGGCCAGCGGGGTGACCAGGTAGCAGTGGCCCGGCTGGAGGTTGGCCAGCCGGCCCGGGTCCACCTCGGTGATGGGGCCCACGAGGTTGTCCAGCTCGACGAGCTGCTTGTCCTTCCACCACCAGCGCTCGCCTTCGCCGGCGTGGACGAGGCCGTCGCTGCCGAGGAGGCGTTCGGTGGTGATGCCCCGCTCGCCCAGGCGGGCGATGACGTCCTTGCCGAGGGCGTCGCTGACGGCCTTGATGTCGTCGATGACCTCCGGGGTGGTCCACCGGCTCTGGTTGCCGTAGCGGTCCCGCAGGATGGCGGTCGGCTCGGTGTAGCGGGGGTTGAGCTCCTTGAGCGGCTTGGACCAGCCGTGCACCAGGATCAGCGGGTTGTCGCGGCCGTGCGCGGCCAGGTCGTCCCACCAGGCGTCGGACATGTCGTCCAGGCAGCTTCCGCCGAGTTTGACGACGGTGGGGGTGGCCGTGGTGGTCGTGGTGCTCATGCGGGCATCACCGGCTGCATCGTCAGCCCCGTTTCCTCGGGCAGCGAGAAGCGCAGGTTGAGTGCCTGGATGCCCTGTCCGGCAGCGCCCTTGACCATGTTGTCCAGGGCCGCGAGGACGACGATGCGCTCGCCCTCGGGGTCGTGGAGCACCGTGACGTCGCAGTAGTTGGACCCGAGGACCGCCTGCGGGTCGGGGACCGGGATCAGCGTCTCCGTGTTGCGGCGGACCCGGACGAACCGGTTGTTCTTGTAGAAGCGCAGGTAGGCGCGCTGGAGCTCGCGGGCGTCCACCGCGTCGTCGGTGAACACGTACGAGCTGGCCAGCAGCCCGCGTACGTGGGACACCCCGTAGGCCGACATCGTCAGCCTGCCGATCGTCCCCGGCTTGCTGCGGTCGAGGAAGTCGCCGACCTCGGCCGCGTGCCGGTGCCCGACCGGGGCGTACGGGGCGATGGCGCCGGCGCGCAAGGGGTGCAGGTCGGCGGTGCGCAGCTGGATGCCGCCGCCGCTGGAGCCGCTCTTGCCGTCCACCAGCACGGTCTTGAGGTTCAGGCCGAGGCCGAGGGTCAGCGGTGCCAGGCCCAGGGTGATGGCGGTGGCGTAGCAGCCGGGCAGCGAGATCAGCGAGGCGCCGACCAGCTGGTCGCCGACGAGTTCCGGGACGCCGTAGACGAACCGGTCGGCGAGTTCGGCCTGCCGCTCGACCTGGGGGTACCACCGCTCGTGGAGCTCGGGGGTACGGATGCGGAACGCTCCGCTCAGGTCGATGACGCAGGGCACCTGGTCGGCCAGCCGTGCGGCGAGCTCGGCCGAGGCGGGGGCCGGCGTCGCGAGGAACACCACGTCGCAGCGGCCGGAGAGGTCGGTGACGGCCTCGATGGTCAGGCCCAGGTCCAGGCGCAGTCCCGGGTGCAGTTCGGCCGGGCGCCGGCCGACGTTCGAGGATCCGCCGAGGAAGGTCAGCTCCAGTTCGGGATGCTGGGTGACCAGGCGGATCAGCTCACCCCCGGCGAATCCGGAGGCGCCGATGATGCCGACACGAATCATGCGAGGGTCTCCTGCAGATAGCGGCCTATGGCCGAGGCGACGTCCACGCCGGTCGCCGACTGGATCGCCCGGAACGCCGGGGCGTGGTTGACCTCGTTGACGACGTAGCCGTAGGACGTCTTGAAGAGGTCGATGCCGTAGATGCCCTCGCCGAGTTCGTTCACCACGCTGTCGACGATCTTCTGGACCTCGGGGTCGTGGTCCATGGCGTGGTGGCGGTTGCCGAGGGCCGCGTTGCTGCGCCAGTCCGTGCCGGCGCTGGCGAACTCGGCGGCGGCGACCAGCTCGCGGCCGACGACGAAGCACCGTACGGAGCTGCCGCCGTCCAGGAACGGCTCGACGAGGCTGGCCTGCTCGAAGCCGTGGCCGAGGTCCTCGATGTAGTCGTAGACGGACTGGGCGGTGTCCGCGTCGCGGATGAGGGTGACCCGCTTGCCCATGCCGCCGAAGACGGGCTTGAGCACCAGGGGCAGGGGAAGCTCGTCCAGGGTCTTCTCGAAGTCCTTGCGGGACAGGACGAGGCGGTAGTCCGCCACCGGCACGTCGGCCTTGCGCAGCAGGGTGCGCAGCGTCAGCTTGTTCTCGCAGGCCTGGATCGCGAAGGCCGAGTTGAGGGTCTTGATGCCCGAGGTTTCCGCCTGGGTGGCCAGCAGGCCGCCCCGCGTGTAGCTCCGGCTGCGGATGAGGACGACGTCGTGGCCGCTGAGCGAGGGGGCGTCCGGGTGGCCGAGGGACAGCGATTCGTCGTTGACCCATTCGACGTGCAGACCGACGTCCGGTGCGGTCTGGATCAGCCGGCGTTCTTCCCAGCCGATCCGGTCCGCGACGATGGCGATGTTGCCGCGCATTGAGGGACTCCTATCCGGTTCGCGGCTTACTGGCCCCAGTCGCGGAGGGTGACTTCGACCATCGCGAGGGAGAGGGTGCCGTCCGCCTCGACGTCCTCGACGCGCAGCGTGAGCATGCACTCGGGGCAGACGAGGGTCTCGCCCTTGCCCATCGGCGGGGTGGTGAGGTCGGTCTCGCACTCGGGGCAGACGGCGGTGAGGGTGGCGGTGGACATGCTGTTCTCCAAAACGTTGTCGGGCTTAGAGCGACTGGAAGTCGATGGCGGACTTGCGGATGGCGTCCCGGTCGAGCAGCGGCCGGCCCTCCTGCTCCTGACGCCGTGTGAGCCAGGCGGTGAAGGCCTCGATGTCGACGCCGGCTCCTTCCTCGGCCAGCGCCCACTTCACGAGGGCGGTGGTCAGGCGCGAGCGGACGCGCAGTTCGCGGGTGTTGCCGACGAGCTCGGCGGGGAGGGTCTCGTACGCCTCGGGGCTGGTGAGCTGGCCCGGCAGTTCGTAGGCGAAGGCGTGGGGGGTGGTGGGGCCGGACTGGAAGGCCTCGCCGAGGCCGGCTCCGCGCAGCGCCGCCTCGGACAGCTCGGTCAGGTGCGTGAGGTCGAAGCGGGTGTCGCCGTGGATGACGCGCAGCGAGGTCAGCAGTTCGGCCAGGGGGGCGTTGCCGCCCCGCTCGCCGATGCCGGCCACGGTCGTCGAGATCCAGTCCGCGCCGGCCCGGTGGGCGGCCAGGGAGTTGGCCACCGCCATGCCCAGCATGTTGTGCGAGTGGATCTCGATCTCGGAGCCGTCGATCGCGGTGAGGTCCGCGATCTTCTCCTCCATCTGCCAGGGCGAGAGGCAGGCGACCGTCTCGGCGAGCCGGAACCGGTCGGCTCCGGCCTCGAAGCCGGCGGTGACGTAGGGGACGAGGCGCTCGCGCGGGGTGCGGGCGCCGTCCTCGCCGCTGAAGGTCACGTGGAAACCGCGTTCCTTGGCCGACTCGATGGCCGCCCGTGCGACGTTGATCAGGTACTTGGTGCTCGGCGAGGCGAGCTTGAGCTGCGCGTGCTCCTGCGAGGTGGGGATCGAGAACATCACGGACTTGACGCCCAGGCGCAGCGCCTCGTCCAGGGCCTTCTCGACCTGCTGGCGGTCCCGCACCACGACCAGGGTCAGGCTGCGTTCGGCGCCCACCGCCTCGTGCGTGGCGAGGACGAGGTCGGCGTCCTTCGACGAAGGACCGGACACCATCCCCACCTCGACGAGGTCCACGCCCGTCTTCACCAGCAGGTCCGCGATGACCGCGGCATCCCGGGCGCCGAACTCGACGCCGGCCATGTGAGCGGAGTCCCGCAGGGTCGCATCGGATATGTGAGGCAGCCTCTTCGGGAGACCGTCGCCGTTCTCTGATACTGCCATTGCATGTGCTCCTTCTCCAGGACCCGTCGCAGGAACGGATCACCGAGTTGCTACAGGAAGGGATCGTGGGGCCGCATTCGCCTCGGGGGCGTTCTCGCGAAGAGGCTTCGGGCCGCAGATGGTGTCGGCGCCGAATCCGGTGGGAATGCGGTGGGCGCTGGGATAAATCTTGTTCGGCGGACCGGTGAGGCGTCAAGGAAGTCGGCGTCAGGCCTTCGTCGAGTTTTGTCAGGAAGTGTGAGGGCGGGAAAGGTCTGCAAGGTCGCGGTCATGCGCCGTCAACTGGCGTCAATTGCCGTTAATTCCGATGCCGGGCCGGTTGGCGGCGGGAATTTTTGGATTACCGTGGGGATTCACTTCGACAGACGGGTTATTTCCCCATGGACCTTTTCACCCTGCCGCGGCTCGGGGTTGTCGTACCCCCGGAGAATCCGACGGCGGAGCCGGAGTTCAACCGTCTCGCCGGTTCCCGGATGAATGTGTACACGTCCCGTTTCCCGGTGCTTCCCGGCACGTCCCTGCCGGAGATGCTGGAGACCTACAACGAGGTGCTGCCCGAGACCCTGGCGGCCTTCGGCGGGATGCGGCTGGACGCCGCTGTGGTCGCCTGCAGCGCTTCGCACTACCTGCTGTCCCCCGACGGGGACCGGGCGCTGTGTGACGAGCTGGGCGAGCGGGCGGGATTCCCCGTGCAGTCCTCGACCCAGGCCATCCTGGCCGCGTGCGAGGCGCTGGGGGTGGAGCGTCTGACGCTGGTCTCCCCTTACGAGCCGTGGCTGACCGAGACCTCGGCGGGCTTCTGGCGGAAGGCCGGCCTGGCGGTCGACCGGGCGGTCCTGGTGCCGGCCGGAGCGGACCGCTTCAACCCGTACGAGGTGACGACGCAGGCCCTCCTCGGCGCGGTGCGGCGGGCGGAGCTTGCCGATGACGGCGCGCTGCTGTTCACCGGCACGGGGATGTCGACCCTGGCCGCCCTGGACGAGCTCTCCCGCGACACCGACCGGGTGCTGCTGACCTCGAACCTCGCCAGTGCCTGGTGGGCGCTGCGGGAGGTGGGGGCGCACGACGCCCTGGCCGGCGGCCACCCCTTGCTGAGCCGGCTGGCTCGTACGACGTCCGCGGTCTGAGCCCGGGAAGGGCCGCGGCGGGCGCGGGGGAGCAGGTGGTCACGGGGGGCCGCCTGCTCCCGGCGCGTCGTCACGACACCTCGGAGGAGCGCTTCCGCCCGTGCCCGATGCGGTAGCCGACGCCGCGCACGGTGACGATCCACTTGGCGGACCCGAGTTTCGCGCGCAGGCTGCTGACGTGCGTGTCGATGGTGCGGCTGGACTCGGTGTAGTCGCATTCCCAGACCTTGGCCATGAGCTCTTTGCGGGAGACGACCCGCTCGGGGGTGGAGGCCAGCGTGTAGAGGAGCTCGAATTCCTTCGAGGTGACCTCCACGGGGCGGTCGTTCAGGCGGACTTCGCGGGATCTGCCGTCTATGTGCAGCGGGCGCAGCGAAATGGACTGCGGGGCGGTCGGGGACCGCGGGTGCGCGCGGCGCATCACGGCCTCGATACGGGCCATGACCTCCCGCACTCCCGTTGATTTGACCACGCAGTCGTCCGAGCCGGCCTGGAGGGCGAGAACCCGGTCCAATTCTGCGTCCCGGCTGGTGAACGTGATGATGGGGGTGTCGCCGGCGGCGCGTATGGCCCGGCACACCTCCAGGCCGTCGATGTCCGGCAGTTCGAGGTCGAGCAGGACCAGGTCGGCCCGTTGGTGCAGTTTCAGGGCGTCCGTTCCGGTGGCGACGCCTTTGGCGTCGTAGCCCTGCCGCCGCAAATTGCGCACCGTCGATTCTGCCGATGCGGAGTCCTCTACCACGAGTACATTCACCATATGCTCGTCGACTTCCTCGGATGGGCTGAGAAAAAAGGTTGTGGAAAAGGCTCAGGCACTCATGAGCAGGGGTTCACGGCTCTGCACCGCCGGCCGTACGACGCGGTCGTAGGCGTAGGCGGCGGAGACGAGCGTCATGTGGTGGTGCCAGCCCGGGAAGGAGCGGCCCTCGAAGTCGAGCAGCCCGTAGTCCCGTTCGAGGGCGGCCACCGTGAGAGAGGCCCCGGACTGGAGCCGGGCCAGGGCCAGCAGCTCGTCGGCGGGGCGGCCCAGCAGGTTGGTGATCCACACGCGTGCGGGGTGGCAGCCCGCGGGGCTCCTCTCGGTGAACAGCCGGTAGGTGCGGGGCTCTCCGGGCACGCGGACCAGCCCGGTCAGCAGGCCGATCCGGCGCTCCCGCCGGTCGGGCGCGGCCGTGCTCGCGGTGGGCGCGTGCCGGGCGGTGCGGCGGTGCAGGAAGCGCTGGGCGCCGAGGGTCTGGTGCGGTGTGTCGGGGGCGGTGCGGCCCGCGCCCGCGAGCCGGGGGTCGGCGGGGTGGACGTGCAGGCCGGCCGGTACGGCGACCACGAAGTCGTGGCCGCGCCTGCTGAGTCCGCTCAGCAGGCGGCCGGCGTCGTGGTGCTCGCTCATGTCGGCCACGACCGGTACGCGGACCGGGGGGACCAGCGCCGAGGTGACGGCGTCCACGAGGTCGAGGGCCTGCGCCCACATCGGCCGGTGGCGGGCGGACTCCGGGATGCGGGCGCGTTCGCGGCGCCGGGCGTCGTCGTTCCACTGCTCCGGCAGCATCAGCCGCCACTCGACGGGGACGTCCTCCTCGCCGGTGGACAGGAAGAGGCCGAGGCCGGCCTGGCAGCTGATGGTGCGTCCGAGGGCGGGGACGAAGCGGCGGTGCACGCCGCAGGTGTACTCGCCCCGTTTGGGCAGGACGGCGGTGCCGAGGGTCAGGGCCCGCGCCGTGGTGTGTGCTTCGGCCAGCCGGGTCAGCTCCTGCCGGGCCGGGACCCAGTCCCAGGGGCTGGAGTTGATGAACTGCTGGAGGGACTGGGAGGCGGTGGGCGAGGTGGAGACGGTGGCGGCCAGCCGGCGGATGGACTTCCTGCCGGGCGTGGACAGCAGCCCCTGGAGGTAGATCCGGGCCCAGCGGCGCTGGTCGGCGCGCGGCAGGTGGCCGAACAGCGCTTCGGCGAAGGAGGAGACCGGCCAGTCCTGGTCCGGCTCCGGCGTCGGGTGTGTTCGGTTTTCCGCCATGCTGCATTCCCCTCCCTGGCGTGATGAACTCGCCATAGCATAACGAACGTTCTCTTTTTTTAGGCCGTCGAGAACCAGCCCGTCTGCGACTTGACCAAGTCGGCCGGCGGCCGGCGGCCTCCCGGTCCGCGCCGCAGCGGCCGGTGACACCTTCCGGCCGCGCGCCGGCCGCACTCCAGCCGCACACCGGCCCGCGCCTGCCGCGCCCGTACGCCGACCTCGCGCCCCGGTGGGTACGTTGCCGCGGCCCGCTACACGATTGGTCGGGAACCCGCCAGTTTCGGTTCAATCGGTGGCAATCCGGGAAGGCGACGGGCCCCTCTCCAGTTGAGCCTGTGCCGGAACCGACCGGCGCCCCAGAAGAAGCGGAACCGACCACGCCGGCACCGGAGGTGACATGTGGCCGCACCCATGCGTCCAGCCCAGGGCCCCAGCCCGACCCCGGCGAGAATTCGCCACGGCCCGCGAACGGCCCCCCACTCGTTCGACGAGCGGGGCCATCATGGGCTCGCCTTGTTGATCGACCACGTGACCGAAGAGACCCCCGTGCGCGCACCTGGCCCACCCGCGGTGCGTCCTCGGCAACGGCGCACCGTCGCCGGCCCGGCCGGCAGCCCCGGGTGGGTGGAATCCGGAGAAAGCCCATGGTGAAACAGGAGAGAGCCGCACGGACCCGGGAGGCTCTGGTGCAGGCCGCCGCCGCGGCGTTCGACTGCGCGGGATACGAGGCCACGACACTGGCCAAGATCAGCAAAGCGGCCGGCATCTCCATCGGAGCCCTGACGTTTCACTTCCGGTCCAAGGACGAACTGGCGGACGCCGTCCAGGCACGGGGCGAGGCCGCCCTGCGGTACGCCGCGGACCGGGCGGCGGCGCGCGAGGAGGTGCCGCTGCAGGCCGCGGTCGCCCTGACCGTCGAGATCGCGCGGCTGCTGGAGGAGGACCCGACCGTCCGTGCCGCGGCGCGGCTCGCGCGCGAGCGCGTGGACGGCGCGACGGCCTGGTGCTCCCTCTGGCTGCCCACCCTCGACCGGCTGCTCGCGCAGGCCTCGCGCGGCGAACTGCGGCCGGGCACGGACCGCAAGACGGTGCTCGCCCTGGTGTCGTACCTCGTCACCGGCGCCGAGGGGTACGCCCGCAGCCGCGCGAAATCCCCCGGGAAGGCGGACGACAGCGCCGAGCAGCAGCTGACGCGGATCTGGGACGTGGTCCTGCCCGGGATCTCGGGCGGGGACAGGGTCTCCCCCTGATCCGGCGGGTGCGGGGTCCGGCCGCTCGCGGACCCCGCACCCGTGGCCGACGCCGCCGGCTGCGGCCGTGCGCCGACTGGTCCGGCGGATGCGGCCGTAGCCGGTGTCAGCTGCGGCCGTACGCCGGCGAGTCCGCCGTCACGGCACGGCCCCCGGCGCGGGCCGCGGCGGACCGGCCCGGGGCCGCGGGCTCCGCCGCCCCGCCCCCGTCGGGCCGCGGTACGCGGCCGCGCACCGCGCAGGTGCGGATGCGCGCCGCGCCGCCGTCGAGGACCACGGTCCAGGTCTGGTACTCGTCGAAGCCCAGCCACCGGCCGCCGTCCTGCGACGGGCCCGCCGCCCGGCCCCGCCAGGAGAGCACCAGCTCGACCACGCCGCTGAGCGGGGCGTCGAGGCGGACCCGCACCGAGGAGGCGGTGCGGCTCTCGTCCGCGTACCTGCGCCGGGCGCCCTCGTACCAGGAACGGAAGCCCTCCAGCTCCTTGTACGTGCCCTCGTGCAGGAACATCACCAGGCCGTCCGGGACGAGGAACGCCTGGACCTCCTCGGCCGGGGCGTGCCGGTCGAGCGCCGCGCACCATCCCTCGACGAGCCGGCGTACCAGGCCCTCGGTGAGCTGCGCGGTCCGCGCCGTGTGCATCCGGACTCCCTCCCCCGGCCGCTGACCTGTCTACGGGGCCGTGCCGGCCCGCTTGGCAGGGAACCCGTGGGTCCGGGCGGCGAGCACCACGACGAGGACCGGCGCCAGGAACACCAGGACGCTCCAGGGGAACGAGCGGGACCCGAGGAGGTCGAGGAGGATGCCGCCGACGACGCCGCCGCCCGCCATGGCGCCGTTCCACGAGGTGACGAGCATGGCCTGGGCGGCGTCGGCCGAATCCCCGCCCGCGTCGGCCACGGCCGTCTGGAGCAGCGTCGGGGCTCCGCCCCAGCCCAGGCCCCACAGCGTCACCGCGGCGTAGACCAGGACCTGGCTGTCGGACAGCAGGGCGAGGGCGGCGGCCGCCACGGCGATCAGCAGGGTGTTCACGATCATGAGGGTGCGCAGCCGGCGGTTGATCTGCGCGCCCACGACCCAGATGCTCACCAGCGACGCGATGCCGAAGGCCAGCAGGACCAGGTCGGTGGAGCCGCCCATGCCGACCTCGTCGAGGAACGTGGCGATGAAGGTGTAGAGGATGGTGTGGGCGAGGACGAGGACGAGGGTGACGAACAGGACCGGGGTGACGCCGGGGACGCGCAGGGCCCGCAGCATCGGGGGGCTGTCGCTCTGGCGCTGCCCGGGGTGGTCGGGGACGGCCGCCGCGATCCACCCGAGCAGGACGACGGTGAGCCCGGTCATGGCCAGGAAGGCGGTCTGCCAGCTGAGGGCCTTGCCGAGGAAGGTCCCCGCGGGGACGCCGAGGGACAGCGCGACGGGGATCCCGGCCATGGAGATCGCCATGGCCCGGCCCTGCAGGTGCGCGGGCGCCATCCTGCGGGCGTATCCGGCCAGCAGCGCCCAGGCCAGGCCGGCGGCCACGCCGGCGACGAAGCGGGCCGCCATCGTCAGGGAGTAGGAGGTGGAGACGGCGGTGACCGTGTTGGCGACGGCGAACCCGGCCATGGCGGTCAGCAGCAGCCGCTTGCGGCGCCAGGCGGCGGTGGCCGCGGTCAGGGGTATCGCCGTCAGGGCGGTGCCGATCGCGTAGATGGTCACCGTCTGCCCGGTCGCGGACTCACTGACGTGCAGGTCGGTGCTCATCGCGGGCAGCAGCCCGGCCGGCAGGGTCTCGGTCAGGCTCGTGATGAAGACCGCCGTGGCGAGGGCCAGCAGGGCGAGCAGCGGTAGTTTCTGCTCGTCGGCGGCGGGCCGCCGTACGTCGACGGGCACGTGTGTGGTCATGGAGTATCAGCTCAAACCTTCGCGCGTGTAGGGGTGGTGTCGGGGGCCGGACCGGGTGCCCGGTGCCCCAGGTGTCCGTCGAGCAGGGTCCGCAGCCGCCTTCTGCCGCGGTGCAGGCGGGAGTTGACGGTGCCGTTGGGAATGCCGACCAGCGCGGCGATCTCCTCGTACGGCAGGCCTTCGACGTCGGCGAGGTAGACGACGGTCCGGAAGTCGCCCGGTATCGCCTGCATCGCCTCGCTGATCACCGGGTCCGGGATCCGGTCCATGACCTGCGACTCCGCCGAGGGCAGGCCCTTGGAGGTGTGGGAGGCGGCGCTGGCGAGCTGCCAGTCCTCGATGTCCGAGGTGTGCGCGCAGCGCGGCTCCATCTGCTGCTTGCGGTAGTCGGTGAGGAAGGCGTTGGTGAGGATCCGCAGCAGCCAGGCCCGCAGGTTGGTGCCGGGGCGGAACTGGTGGAAGCTGCGGTACGCCCTGGTGTACGTCTCCTGGACCAGGTCCTCCGCGTCGGGCGGGTTGCGGGTCAGCCGCATGGCGTGGGCGTACAGCAGGGTTCGGTAGCCGACGGCATCGCGCTCGAAGCGAGTCGAGCGCTGCTCGTCCGTCTCTGCGGCGGGGACCGTGGTCGTGTCCGTCATGGGTGCTCTTGCGCTCCTGTACGCCCGCCGCACCACGGGAGTACAGGCGCGATCCGGCGGAGGACTGTGTGGGTCCCCACAGGTTACATATCGAGCGTTCGTTTTCCTTTGATGCGGCGAACATCCGTGACGGTCTTGGCAAGTTGCCCAAGCGGCTGCCGCGCGGACGGGCGGACATGCAAAAGCGCCGGGCGCCGCCCTTGCGGGCGCCCGGCGCTCACTGCGGCGCTGCGGTTACCTGGCGGTCCACCCGCCGTCGACGGGCAGGGCGGTCCCGGTGACGAAGGAGGCCCGGCCGCTCAGCAGCCAGGCCGCGGCCTGGGCGACCTCGGCGGGCTCCGCCATCCGCTTCTGCATGGAACGGGAGACGAAGGGCTCCTCCAGGGCGGGGATGTCGGTGAGCACCTGCTGCATGAGCTCGGTGAGGGTGCTCCCCACCACCAGCGAGTTGACGCGGATGCCCTGGCCGCCGTATTCGTCGGCGGCGGCCTTCGTCAGCCCCACCACCGCGTGCTTGGCCGCGATGTAGGAGGCGGTGGCCCCCGTCGCGAGGACGGCGGCCACGCTGGCCGTGTTCACGATGGAGCCGCCCGAGCCGGCGGCGAGCATGGCGCGTATCTGGTACTTCATGCAGTGCCAGACCCCGCGCAGGTTCACGTCGATGACCCGCTCGAAGACCGAGTCGTCGGTCTCGTGCAGGGGAGTTCCGGCCGTCGCCCAGCCCGCGTTGTTGAACGCCCCGTCCAGGCGGCCGTAGGCCTCCACCGCGCCGGCCACGACGCGCTCGACGTCCCCGGGGTCGGTGACGTCCCCGGCCAGTACGGTCGCCCGGCCCCCGGCCTCGGCGATGTCCCGGGCCACTGCGGCGAGTTGGTCTTTCCTGCGGGCCATCAGGACGACGTCCGCGCCTTCTGCGGCGAAGAGTCGCGCGGCGGCGGCCCCGATGCCGCTGGATGCGCCGGTGATCATGACTGCCTTGCCCTGGAGCAACCCCTCAACACGCATGTTGCGCATTCAACCACGGGGCTCCGGCCGGCTCCGCATGATCCTTCTCACAAGGCGCCGGTCCGTTCAGCCCACCCGCGACTCCGCCTTCCCGCGCTGCGGGTCGAGGTCGATGGCGGCCGCGACCGCGGCGGGGGCGAGGCCGGGGAGCAGGAACCGCCACATCCGGATCACCCGGTCCGTCAGGTCGGCCCGCCCGGACATCAGCTGGGAGTGCAGCTGGGTCCCGGTACACGTGCCGACGATGAACTCGGCCACTTCCGCCGGGTGGACCCCCTCCAGGAGCTCACCCCTGGCCACCGCCTCCTCCAGGCAGCCCTCCATGATCTCCTGCCAGTCGCGGAACGAGGTGTCGTCCCGCACGCCCAGGGCCCGCTGCTCCACGGCGAGCTGGACGCCGGCCCGCAGCAGCAGGTCGGTGCGCAGCCGCCAGGACCAGACCAGCGTGATGTCCACCAGCCGCTGCAGGCCCGCCGATCCGAGGTACGGGACGATCGTGTCGGGCTGCGCGTTCATGACGGCGCGGGCCAGCGCCTCTTTGTTGGGGAAGTGGAAGTAGACCGCCCCGAGCGTGACTCCGGCCTGCTGGGCCAGCGCTCTCATGGAGGTACCCCGGTAGCCGTGCTCTTCGAGCAGCGCCGCCGCCGCTCGGAGGATCTGGTCGCGCGTCTTGGCGGCGCGTTCCTGCTTGGGCTCGTGCATCGAGATCTCCATCGACAAACAAAAAGAACACACGTTATTTTATGACTCTCGGTCCCCCCCACCGCCCGCGACTGAGGTTACAACGAGGCCTGCTCGCCGTACCTGGAGTGAATCAGTGATCAACGTCCAGCCTGCGCAAGTCCGTTCCGCCGCCGCCCCGCCCACCCACTCCGCCGTTCCCGGCCGGCCGTTACGCCGCCCCACCTCGGCGGAGGCGATCCAGCTCCTGGTGCACAAACACAGACCGGCGGAGGTGCTCCTCACCGGCCTGCGGCGGCGGGGATCGGACGACTTCACCGTCACCGCCCGCTGGCCCGATGCGCACGTCTTCTACGAACGGCGCCTGGGCGCCTTCGATCCGCTGCTGTTCGCCGAGACCGTGCGGCAGAGCATCCCGTTCCTCTCCCACGTCGCCTACGACGTCCCGCTCGGACACCAGCTGATCTGGGAGTACTTCACCTACAGCGTCAACCCGGCCGCACTGCGGATCCAGCACCGCCCGGCCGTCGTCGAACTGCACATCACCTGCTCGGACGTCGTCCGGCGCGCCGCCCGCATGGCCGCGATCACCATGGACGTCACGGCGTTCGCCCACGGCAGGGAGCTCGGCTCCGCGCGCGCCCGGTTCACCAGCAACCCGCCCGCCCTCTACAAGCGCCTGCGCGCCGGGTACGCGGACCCGCTCACCTCCATGGCCGCGGCCCGGCCGGCACCTCCCCCGATACCCGCCGCCGCCGTGGGGCGCCTGCGGCAGGCGGACGTGGTGCTGTCCGCCACCGACGCCCCCTCGCGCTGGCTGCTGCGCAGTGACACCTCGCACCCGGTCCTCTTCGACCACCCGGTGGACCACGTGCCGGGCATGCTGCTGCTGGAGGGGGCCCGCCAGGCCGCGCTGGCCCGCGTGGGCGCACGGGACGCGCTGCCCGTCGCGTTCGACTCGACGTTCTTCCAGTACGTGGAGTTCGACGCCCCGTGCCGGATCGCCGCGGAGCCGACGCTGCCCGACCACCGGGGCCGGCCGCGCGTCGACGTCGTCGCGCTGCAGCGAGGGGGGATCGCCTTCTCCTGCATCGTGACCCTCGAACCGCGCGGGGCCGGCCCGTACGGCACAGCGCCGGCGGCCGTGTGACGCCTGCCCCGGCCCGGCACCCGCGGGCCGCGTGGGAAACCGGGAGGAGGCGGCGCAGGGCCGCCGACCGCCCGGGGCCTCAGAGGTGAGGGACGATCAGGGAGGGCAGCCGCCGCATGTCGGTGAAGACCACCGTTCCGGGCAGCGCCAGCCATGCGGCGGGTGTGAGGCCTCCCGCGTAGCCGAAGCCGCGCATTCCGGCGGCGCCGGCGGCCTGGATGCCGAAGCGGCTGTCCTCGACGACCGCGCACCGGGACGGGTCCACGCCCAGGGAGCGGGCGGCGTGCAGGAACAGGTCGGGGGCGGGCTTTCCGTGCTCGACCTCGTGGGCGCTGAAGATCCGGCCGGCGAACCGGTCGTACAGCCCGACCCGGCCCAGGGTGTGCCGCATCTTGTCGTGGCTGCCGCTGGAGGCGATGCACCACTGCTGCGGTCCGAGGCCCGCGGCACGGAGGCCGTCGAGGGCCTCTGCCATGCCGTCGACCGCCTGCAGGCCGGCGTCGACCGCCTCGGCGTGCAGCGTGCGGAAGCGCTCGTCCCAGACGCGGGCGGTTCCGGGGCCGAGCCGGGCGGCGATCTGCTCGCCGATGGAGGTGGTGGAGCGGCCCACGAAGCGCTCCATGACCTCGGCCTCGGTCAGCGGCCAGCCCAGCTCCGCGCCGAGGGCCACGTGCGTGCGGACGGCGATGGGCTCGCTGTCGACGAGTACTCCGTCGCAGTCGAAGACGACGAGTTCGACCGGCGCGGCGGACTCGGCCTCGCGGACGCGTGGTGCCTCGGCGGCCCGGGCGGAGGGCGGGGGCGGGGCGGTCGTGGTCATCGTGTCGTGCCTTCCGTGGGAGGGGCTCGGGGACAAGATCACACAGCCGGTCGGGGGCGGACAAGCAGCGGAAACGGTTCCCGGGGTGCTCCCGGCTCCTCGCCCCGTCCTCGCCCCGCGGACCCGGCGGGGAAAGACGTGAGTACCGTCTGTGCATGCACATCGATGAGCCGGGCGCGCCGCAGCGGGGGCACGTCCTTCTGATAGCGGGTGACGCCGCCGTGCGGCGGCGGGCCGTGCAGGTGGCGCCGAGTGCCAATGTGGCGGCGGTGGCGGCGGTGCCGTCGGCGGTGCTGCTGGGCAGTCAGGTGCCCAGCGACACCACCTATCTGGACGGGGCCCGTGATCCCCACACCGTGCTGCTGCGGTTGCGGGCGGCGGCCGCCACTTCCGGGCCGCTGCTGGTGTACCTGTCGGGGCGGCTCACGCTCGACCGGCGGGGGCGGCACCTGCACCTGGCGCTCGCGGGGACCACGGCGTCTTCGGTGCGGTACACGGCGTTCCCGTGGGAGTGGCTGGGGACCGAGCTGCGGGCCCGGTCCGCCGGGCTGACCACGGTGGTGCTCGACCTGGTGGCCGACAAGAGCGCGTGGCCGGTGCTGCAGGAGTACGGGAGCCTGCCCGGTTCGCCGTCCGCCGAGGTGTACGGGGTGGTCGTGCCGCCCGCGTTCGCCGGCGGGCACGACGGCGTCAGCCCGTACACGCGGCACTGGGTGGAGCAGTTGCGGCGGGGCCCGCACCGGCCCGGCAACGTACAGGTGCACGCCTTCGCGGTGGGGGCGGCCGCGCTGCCGCCCGGCACGCTGGTGCTGCCGGCCACCCGCGCGCTGAGTGCCCAGCCCGCGCAGTCGCAGTCGCAGTCGCAGTCGGCCGAGGATCCGCGGCCGCACATCCACGCGCTGGCCTCCGGGGGCCGCCACGAGGAGGCGGCCGCGCTCGCCCGGGCCTGGGAACAGCACGCGCTGCGGGCCTGCGGGCCGGGCTCGTCGGAGGCGGCCCACTGGGCGGAGATCCGCGCCGACCTCGCCCGGATGGCCGGCGACTACAGGCTGGCGACCCGGCTGTGGATCCGGGCCGGGACGACCCGCCTGGAGCGGCATGCGCCGGACGCCCCGGAGGTGCTGGCCGCCGGGGCGGGTGCGCTGTACTGCTGGACCCAGCTCAAGGACCAGGCCGCGGCGCGGGAGGCCGGCCCCGAACTGCTGCGCCTGCTCGGCGCCCTGCCGTCGCTGGAGCCGCGGCTGCTGCACCTGACGCAGCAGCGGCTCCAGGCGCTGGACTCGGTGGCGGGCCGGCACTGATCCGCAGCTCCCGGCCCGGCATGCGGGCCGGGCCGGTGCGGGGGTGTCCGCGTGTCCGGTGGATCACGCCGGACACCTCGGGATCGCCGGGATGGACGGCCGTCAGGCGGCGAAGTCCGTCAGGTCGAGGGCGCGCAGCCGCTCGGGGTCGGCGACCACGTCGATCGCGGTGATGCGCCCGGCCGTGACCGTGAAGGCCATGACGGACAGCGGGTGGCCGTCGGCGATGACGACCGCTCCGGCCGCGCCGTTGACGAGGGCCGGGCGGACGAACGGGCTCATGCGCCTGAAGGTGAGGGCCTGCGAGGCCACCCTGGAGGCGCCGTTCAGGACGACCGTGTGACGGGCGCGGGCGACGCCGCCGTCGGAGCGCAGGACGACGTCGGGGTCGAGGACGGCGACGAGGGCGTCGAACCGGCCGTCGCGGGAGGCGGCGAAGAAGGCGTCGACGACCTCGCGCTGGCGGGTGAGGTCGGGGTCGGGCGCCGGGGCCTGCCCCTGGACCCGGCGGCGGGCGCGGCTCGCGAGCTGGCGGGTGGCCGCCGGGGTGCGGTCGATCAGCGGGGCGATCTCGTCGAACGGCACGGCGAACATGTCGTGCAGGACGAAGGCGACCCGCTCGGCGGGCTGGAGCGAGCCGAGCACCACCATCAGCGCCAGGCCGACCGAGTCGGCCAGCATCACCTCGGCTTCGGGGTCGATGACGTCCTCGCGGGTCACGACCGGGTCGGGTATCCGGAGTTCGAGGGGCTCCTCGCGGCGCGTCTCGCGCGAGCGCAGCATGTTCAGGCAGATCCGCGCCACGACCGTGGTCAGCCACCCGGGCAGGTTCTCGATCTCGGCGGCGCCCGTGCGCTCCAGGCGCAGCCAGGCCTCCTGGACGGCGTCCTCGGCCTCGCCGAGGGAACCGAGCATGCGGTAGGCGACGGCGCGCAGCCGGGTCCGCTCCTGCTCGAAGCGGTCGGTCGGCGATGGGCTCTCGTACACCGGTCACGTGTCCTTTCGTGCGGGCGGTCCGCCTCATGATCATGACCGGCCCGCCCGCCCGTGTCAGCCGCCCGTGTCAGCCCGCCGGGGCGGTCACCAGCGGGCGGACGCGGGTGAGCATCAGGTGCAGGAACTGGTCGGGGCGGCGGAACGAGGCGAAGTGGCTCGCGTCCTCGATCAGGGCGAACTCCTTGACGGGGGCCTCGACCTCGTCGAAGAACCGCCGGGCGCGGTCGGGCGGGGTGATGACGTCCCGGTCGCCCTGGAAGACGAAGAACGGGATCTCGAAGCGGGTGCCGTCGGCGCGGTCGTCGAAGGCGGCCGTCCCGGGGGTGAGCACGCCGGAGAACTTCATGCCCGCGAAGTACTGCCCGATCTCGCGCAGGGTGTGCAGCGGGGAGAACCACAGGGACCGCAGGACGACGCGCTTGAGGGTGTCGAGCGTGAAGGGGTCGCTCGCCACGGTCAGTTTGTCGTACGCGGCCCGCTGCGCGGCGCTCCAGTGCCGGGCGTCGGCGCCCATCCGCTCCACGGCCGCGGCGTCCTTGTGCCGTCCGGCGGCGCGCAGGCGGGCGAGGAGGGCGGCGTGGGCCGAGGTGTCGCGGCCGGCGTCCAGGACGTTCTGGTCGGTGCCGACGTAGGCCGCGTACAGCTCGGGGTGGTTGCGGGCCAGGCGCAGGCCGAAGACGCTGCCGAGGGAGCTGGCGACCAGCACGAGCCGGTCGGCGCCGAGGCGTTCGCGGGCGTACCGGGTGACCTCGACGGCGTCCTCGTACAGCCGGGCGAAGGTCATCTCGCCCTGCCCCCCTGGTCCGGAGCGGCCGAAGGTCTTGCCCGCGCCGCGCATGTCCCAGCGCACGATCGTGAAGTGCTTCTCCCAGGGCCGGGTGAGCGCGCCGTGGATGGAGTGGGAGGCGCCGGGGCCGCCGTGGATTTCGAGCACCACCGGGTTGGCGAGGTCCTCCCCGCGGATCGAGATCCACTGGTCGATGCCGCCGATCCGGACGAAGCGCTGCTCGTCGATGCCGCGCGGGCTGTCGATGCGCAGGAGGCGGGCGTTGCGGGCGCGGCGCAGGGCGCGGTGGCCGAGCAGGCCGGCGGCGGGTGCGGTGAGGAGGGCGGCGCCGGTGGCGAGGACGGTGGCGAGCATGGGGGACTCCCGGTTTCTGTGTATCACGTAAGCGATTTCGTTTATGTTATACACAGTTAGGCGACGGGTCGTCAACGATGCAAGGAGCGGGGCCCCATGGCCAGGAGCAAGGACGAGAAGCGTGATCCGGCGGTGAGCCTGGCGCTGCTGTGGGGCGAGCAGGCCCAGCCGCGACGCGGGCCCAAGCCCTCGCTGAGCGTCGAGCGGATCGTGGACGGCGCCCTCGCCGTCGCCGATACGGAGGGGCTGGACGCGCTGTCCATGCAGAGCGTCGGCGCGCGCCTGGGCGTGACCACCATGGCGCTGTACCGCTACGTGCCGGGCAAGGCCGAACTGCTCGACCTGATGGTGGACGCCTCCTTCGGCCCGGCTCCCGCCGTCGACGGGGTGCCGGGGGGCTGGCGGCCTCAGCTGGAGGCGTGGGCGCGCGCCTGCTGGGAGCAGTACCGGCGCCGACCGTGGATGGTGGTCGCCACCGGGATGCGCAGACAGCTGATGGGGCCCCGGCAGCTGGCCTGGCTGGACTCGGCGCTGGCCGCACTGGCGGGGACGGGGCTGTCCTTCGCGCAGCAGCACGAGGTCTTCCTGCTGCTCATCGGGCACATCCGCAGCCTCGCGCAGCAGCGCGCGGACGATGACGCGGAGGGCCGGGAGGAGTGGGACCGGCTCACGGCGCAGGTGCTGGAACGGCACGCCGCGCGCTTCCCGGCGCTGAGTGCGGCCATCGCGGGCGGGGCCTTCGCCCCGCACGGGGGTGATCCGCTGGACTTCGGGCTGGAGCGGATCCTCGACGGGGTCGAGGCGCTCATCGAGCGGAGCTGAGCCTCTCCGGGGCCGGACCGGGGCCGTGCCGCGCGGCCGGGTCGGGATGCGGCTGCGCCGGGCCCCCTTGGCGGGGGCCCGGCGGCGCGGGGGCGTCAACGGCGTTAACGGCGTTAATGGCGTCAGCAGGTCGGCGGCGTTAACGGCGTTAACGGTCTCGGCAGTGCGGAGGCGTCGGCGGTGTCGACGGGCCGGTCAGGGCCGGCGCCAGGTGCCGGTCGTGCGGAACGCGTCCGCCGGGCCGCGGTCCCAGCCCGCTCGCCCCCTGCCGGGCGGCTCTTCGGGCTCGGGCGCTCTGGCCAGCAGGGCCGTGAGGACCGCCATGACGGCGGCCGTCTCCTCCGCGTCGGGGTTGCCGCCGGTGATCCGCCAGGCCTGCGACGGCGCCCCGCCCTCCACGGCCGTCATACCGGCGGGTTGCCGTGCTTGCGCGACGGCAGGTCGGCGTACTTGGTACGGAGCATGGAGAGCGCGCCCACGAGCACCGAGCGGGTCTCGGCCGGGTCGATCACGTCGTCCACCAGACCGCGTTCGGCGGCGTAGTACGGGTGCATCAGCTCCGTCGTGTACTCCTTGATCTTCTGCGCCCGCATCGCGTCGGGGTCGTCGGCCGCGGCGATCTCCCGGCGGAAGATGACGTTCGCCGCGCCCTCCGCACCCATGACGGCGATCTCGTTGGTGGGCCAGGCCAGCGCCAGGTCCGCCCCGATGGAGCGGGAGTCCATGACGATGTACGCGCCGCCGTACGCCTTGCGCAGGACGAGGGAGATGCGCGGGACGGTGGCGTTGCAGTACGCGTACAGCAGCTTCGCACCGTGGCGGATGATGCCGCCGTGCTCCTGGTCCACGCCCGGCAGGAAGCCGGGGACGTCGACGAGGGTGACCAGCGGGATGTTGAAGGCGTCGCAGAACTGCACGAAGCGGGCCGCCTTCTCGCTCGCGTGGATGTCGAGCACCCCGGCGAGGCTGGCGGGCTGGTTGGCGACGAAGCCGGTGACGTGCCCGTCCATCCGGGCGAGCGCGCACACCACGTTGGTCGCCCACGCGGGCTGGACCTCGAAGTACTCGCCGTCGTCGACGACCTCCTCGATGACCTTGCGGATGTCGTACGCCTGCTGCGGGTTGACGGGGACGATGCCGGTCAGCGCCCCCGTCGGCCGGTCCGCCGGGTCGCCCGTGAACTCGCGGGGCGGGGTCTCGCGGTTGTTGGCCGGCAGCAGCGACAGCAGGTGCCGGACGTCCTCCAGGCAGCTCTGCTCGTCGTCGTAGGCGAAGGCGGCCACGCCGGAGGTCGCGGCGTGCACGTCGGCGCCGCCGAGGCCGTTCTGGGAGATCTCCTCACCGGTGACGGCGCGGACGACGTCGGGGCCGGTGATGAACATCTGCGAGGTCTCGCGGACCATGAAGACGAAGTCGGTGAGGGCGGGGCTGTACGCCGCGCCGCCCGCGCACGGGCCGAGCATCACCGAGATCTGCGGGATCACCCCGGAGGCACGGGTGTTGCGCTGGAAGATGCCGCCGTACCCGGCGAGCGCCGAAACGCCCTCCTGGATGCGGGCGCCCGCGCCGTCGTTGAGGGAGACCAGGGGCGCGCCGGCTGACTCGGCCAGGTCCATCACCTTGTGGATCTTCTCGGCGTGGGCCTCGCCGAGCGCGCCGCCGAAGATGCGGAAGTCGTGGGCGTAGACGAAGACGGTACGGCCGTCCACGGTGCCCCAGCCGGTGACCACACCGTCGGTGTAGGGGCGCTTGTCCTCCAGTCCGAAACCGCTCGCGCGGTGTCTGCGCAGCGCCTCGATCTCGTGGAACGAGCCCTCGTCCAGCAGGAGGTCGATGCGCTCGCGGGCGGTGAGCTTGCCCTTGGCGTGCTGACGCTGGGTGGCCCGCTCGTCCGGTCCGGCGACGGCCTGGGCCTTGATGTCGGCCAGTTCCGCGGCACGGTCCAGGACCGGTATGAGGGGCGCGTCGATGATGGTCATGTGGATCCTCCAGGTCTGAGGCCGGATTGCAGCCACCGTCGCGGGCGGGGCTCAAGAGGTCGTCGAAGTCCGCTGGAACCCTCCGCGATACGGGGTCGGGACCGGGTCTCGCGCAGGGTTCAGGACGTCGTGTGCAGGGTGAGGTGGCCGCGCCGGAAGGGTTCGGGGCGGCGGTACGGGTCCTGCCGTACGGGCGGGCGGCCCACGGGGGCGGCTCCGGCCGCGGCGAGCACCCGTACCGCCGACACGGCGGCGAACTTCCGCTCCTCGCGCACGATCTCGTGCAGCGCCTCGCGCAGGGCGGGCCCGAGGTGGTCGATGTCCTCGGCGGTGTTGTCGTAGTGGACGGAGGCGACGAGGGCCGTGGGCGCCTCCCGCCCGGCCGGGTGCAGCGGGTGCTCCTGCGCGACCGACTTGCGTACGACGATCCCGCGCCGGGCCAGGGCGCGCCGGACCAGCGCGGCGGGCACCTCCCCGTGCCGGAAGCCCACGATCCCCGCCTGCACGCGGCCCGCGGCTAGCAGGTCGATCCCCGGAGCCCGGGCGACGGTGCTGCGCAGGCGCGGCAGGAGCTGGGGGTGCGGGAGGGACATGGCCGCGGCGTGGTGGCCGAGCGCGGTGTACAGGGCGGCGACGGCGGCCGGGGCCGGCGGCTCCGGGAACGCCTCGGCCGACCGGGGACCGGCGTAGGCGAAGCCGATGCCCTGCGGTCCGCGCAGGAACCTCCAGCCGTCCGCGGTGAGCAGGTCGCAGCCGATGCGCGCGGCGTCGACGGGCAGCTGGCCCACCGCGTGTGAGGCGTCGACCGCGTAGAGGGCGCGGTGCGGGGCGAGGAGCCGGCCGACGGCCTCCACCGGGTTGACGGTCCCGCAGACCGCGGAGACGTGCACGACGGAGACGAGGGCGACGTCCTCGTCGATGTGCTCCAGCATCCACTCCAGGTCGAGGTCGCCGTCCGCCCGCAGCGGGACGACCTCCAGCCGGCAGCGGGTGCGCTCGCGCAGGGCGTGCAGGGTGGTCAGGCGGGCCACGCCCTCGTGGGGGGTGGTCCAGATCCGGTCGCGCGGACCGAGGTCGAGGCGGGACACGTAGGCGTGGAAGGCATCGGCCGCGCCGACGGCCAGGGCGGTGCGGCCGGCCGGGACGCCGAGCAGGGCGCCGAGGCGCTCGTGGATCCCGGTGTGCAGGACGGCGCCGAGCTCCTCTTCCAGGGCGTGGGGCCCGAAGCGGTCGTCGCGGGCGGTGCAGTCGGCGAGGACGGACTGCACGGCGGCCGGCATCCGGCCGGTGCCCGCGGTGTCCAGGTGGGCCGTTCGCTGCCCTTGGTGCGTCGGCGCGTTCATCGAGGGGCCTCCCTCCGCTGTGGGGCCCGGCGGGTACCCGGCCCTGCTGTACCAAGAATTGCCAACACGCTTGGCAAGACATTGCCCAACGCCGGGCCGTCTTGGCAATATCCGGGCAACCCCGCTCCGGCGAGGCTCAAGTCAGCGGGTTTCTGGCAACTTTTGGCAAGTGCTGTTGCCGCTTCTGCCGGATCAGGAAAAGCACAGGTCAGGGCGGATGTGGCGTGGTTGGAATTCGGCTCGTCGGGCCATGGGGTGGGGAATTGGGCGCTGCCTCCAGGGCATCTTGAGCGATTTCCGAGTGAATCCCGAGGGTGGGTTGCCAATGTTCTGGCAGAGGACTTGCCAAGCCGGAACAAACAATTGCCACCGAGGAGTCACCATGAAGACCATCGCCCGCGTCGTCGCCACCGCCGCTCTCGTCTCCGCCGCCGTTCTCACTGCGGGCGGTGTCGCCCAGGCCGACGGCGGACAGATCGACTGGCCGGTCGCCCCCGGCACCTCCGCCGCCCCGGCGGGCGCCGGGATCGACTGGCCGGTCGCCCCGGCCACGGGCCAGATCGACTGGCCGTAACCCGGGGCGCCCGGCGCACCCGGCGCGCCCGTCGCGCAAATGGCGCACGCGGCGCACGCGGCGCACGCGGCGTTCGGAGCCAGAAGGGGTCCACGGCGGCTCTAGCGGGATGCGGCACGGTGCAGGGGCACCACGTCGTCCGTCCCGGAAGGAAGTCCACCGATGGCCCACGCACCGTGGAACGCGAAGTTCGAGAACCTCCTGCGCCAGGGACTTCCCGGGCTGGGCCGCGACGAGGCGCCGGCCGCGGACGTTCCGATGGAGGCGTACGGCCTGGACTCCATGGCGCTCATCGGCATCGTCAGCAGCCTGGAGTCGGTGTTCCGCGTCAGCCTCGCCGGCCAGGTGGTGATCCCGGTCCGTACCCTGACCGCCGGTCAGCTCTGGGGCATCCTCTCCGCCGCCCTCCACCCGGCATGGGCCGACGACCGCCGCGCCGAACCGGCCGGCAGCATCCGCAACGCCTCACCGTGGGCCGTTGCCTGAGGAACGGCACCGTACGAACGGCCCGTACAACCGTTGAAGCCCCCGCCGTCGGCGGGGGCTTCGGTCGTTTCCGCTGCCCGGTCCCTCCGGGGGGCGGGCGGGCGGAGCAGGTCAGAGGCTGGAGATGTGGGACAGGACGGTGCGCGAGGTGGCGGGGGCTTCGTCGGACTCGGCCTGAACCGAGACCTCGGGAACCTCGCCCCGGTCGGGCTTGGGGTGGGGGATGCGTGTACCCATGGTCGGCCTCCACGGTGGCAGGAAACGGGTCCCCACCGTGCCAGGACCGCCTCGCGGTGACCTTGAGCGCGCGGGGTCGCGGCCCTCCGCCAGCCGGCCTGGCACCTCTTGGCCGGGCCGCCGACGGTGCGCCGCACCCTTCGAGCGCCGTACACGGCTCCGGAGTGCGCCCCCCTACGCGGGACCGAGCGGCGCGGGGGCCGGGCCGGCGGGACTTCTAAGATCTTCGGCATGGCAACACGACTCGTGCAGATCAACATGAAGGCCCACGACGACTCCGCGCTCGGCCGGTTCTGGGCGGAGGCACTGGGGTGGGGTGTCGACAGCGAGGGACCCGGCGTTACCAACCTCGAACCCGTGGGTTTCGCCTACCCCGACCCCACGGCCGTCTGCATCGACATCATCGCCCGCCCGGAAGCCAAAACGGGCAAGAACCGCGTGCACCTTGATCTGGCCACCACCTCGACCGCCCATCAGGCGGAGTTGGTCGAGCGCTTGAAGGAACTCGGCGCGACGCTCGCCGACGTGGGGCAGGGCGACGTCCCCTGGACGGTCATGGCCGACCCGGAAGGCAATGAGTTCTGCGTCCTGGAGCCGCGTGCGATCTACCAGGACACCGGGCCGATCGCCGCGGTGGTGGTCGACTGCACCGACCCCCGGGAGATGGCCCGGTTCTGGGGCGAGGCGATGGACTGGACGCTGCACGAGGTCACCGACGACCACGCGACCATGCGCTCCGCCAAGGGCGTCGGCCCCTACCTGGAGTTCCTCCGCACCCCCGACACCAAGAGCGGGTGGAACCGCGTCCACCTCGACGTCTGCCCCTACCCCGGTGACGACCCGGCCGCAGAGGCAGCCCGACTGCGCGCCCTGGGCGCCACCGACCCTGATTTCGATCAGTCGGCAATCTCCTGGACGGTTCTGACCGACCCGGAAGGCAATGAGTTCTGCCTCCTCAGCCCTCGCTGACCTTGAGCAACGACTCCGGCCGGTGCCGGGGCAGCGGCGAAGCCCGCGGCGTCGGCCAAGCCGCCGGGCGTCCCCGGTGAGCCGGCGCGCGCCGTTGGAGGCCGTCACGGCTCCGGCGCCTACGGCGGCGTTACGCGCCGGCCTGGGTCACCTCGACGCCCCCAGGGGAACAGGTGTGGGGTGACTCCCGAACGGCGGGTGGCGCTTGCAAAGAGCGCCATCAGGCCAAGTGGGGGCCGTCCAGTACGCGGCGCGCCGCAGCCCGGCGCCGCGCGGGGCCGACATGCACGGCCCACCCTGCCGGGCCGCACGCGTCTGCGGCGTCGTGGCCCTGCGCGTGCCCGCCCGCGGGTGTACGGACCCCGGGCGCGGGGCCCCCTCCCCCGGGCCGCCGACCTGGGCGCTGAACCACCCTCCGTATGCACGGTCGCCTCTTGCCCCGGGCTCCGCACGAAACGGGACCCCAGCATGCCGGGCCGCGCCCGGTCCGCGGAGTCGCGGCCCTCGCACGCCCCGTACGGACCGGGCGTCGACCTCTGTGGCCGGGCCGTAAGTCCGGCCGGCACCACTCACTGCGGCGCGCCGGGCCGGCACTCGCATCGCACCGGGCCGGGCCGGGCACCGGCTGACGCGGGCGCTCGGCCGCACGAGTTGGCCCGGGCAGCCAGCCGGGGCCAACACCTCGCACGCCCGCGCGCGGGGCCGGGCGTCGGTGCCCGTAGCCGGTGGGCGGCATACGCAGCACGCCGTGCCGGTCACGCCCGTACGCGGAGTCGCGGCCCTCGCACACCCGCGGGCGTGGGCGCCGCTCCTGCGCCGGGGCGCGGGCTCCGCTCAGGGCGGCCGCCGCCGTACGCGGGGCTCAGCGGAGGTCGGCCCCGGGCATCTTTGGACGGGTCCGCGGCCGGGCGGTGGCCGACCCTGCGCGGGGTCAGGGTGCTGCGCATGCCGGCGGCGCACCACTTGGCGGCCGCCCGGGCGGCGGCGGTGAGCGCAGCGGGCCGTCTGGGCCGCGCTGCGTTCGGGGAGTCAGGCCCTCGCACGCCCGCAGCCCGGCGCCGCGCTGCACCGGTATGTGCGGAGCGGTGGCCCTCACGCCCCGGCCCATACGCAGGGCAGGGGGTCGAGTGGGGTTCCAGGGGTTCTGGACAGAGCCTCAGTTTCCGCTTGCCAGCATCTAGGCAAGGTTTTGCCAAACCTGCCGAGCCGCTGTCGAAGGAGCGAGCCCTGATGTCAATCTCCGGCCTCATCGAGCAGCACGTCCTCGCGCGGCCCGAGGCCATTGCCCTGACCTACGGCTCCCCCGGCGCAGGCGGGGTCTCCCTCGGCTACCGGGAGCTCGGCCTCGGCGCCAACCGGCTCGCCGCCCATCTCGCCGCCCGTGGTGTCCGCCCCGGCGACCGGGTGGCGACCGCGCTGCCCGCCGGGCCCGAGCTGGTGACGGCCTGGCTGGCGGTCCTGCGGGCCGGTGCCTCGTACGTGGCGCTGGACCCGGACGGCCGCCCCGGCCTGCCGGGCGGCGGCGCGGTGCGCGCCGTGGTGACCTCGGGGCAACGGGCCGCCGGATACACGGGGCTGGGGGCCGAGGTCGTCGCCCTCGACGCCGAGGCCGGGCAGATCGCCGCCCGGCCCGGGGCCCTGCCCGACGCGCCGGCGCAGGCGCACGCGCAGGAGTCGGCGTACCTCCGTGACGTGCTCGCCCTCGTCGGACCGGACGGCCCGCTGCGGGTGAGGCCCGGCGAGGGGGTGGGGCAGGCCGCCGCTCCCGAGGAGGAGACCGCCTCACTGGAGGCGTGGGCGGCCCTGACGGCCGGTGCCCGGCTGGTGGGCCTGGACGCGGGCACCGTCGCCGACCCGGGACGGCTGGAGGCGGCCCTGCGGGAGGGGGGCGTGGACGTCCTGCTCCTGGCCGGCGCGGACTTCGAGCGGACCGCCCGCGAACGACCGGCGGCCTTCGGCCCGCTGCACACCCTCGCCTTCGGCGGTCCGGCGGCCTGCGACCCGCAGCTGCTGGGGCAGGTCCTGCACCGCGCCGGCCCCGCGCCCCGGCTACTGCACCTGTACGGGACCCCGGCTGCCTGGCACGAGGCGGCCGCACCCGACGCGGTCTGTGCGGGCGCCCCGCCCGCGGCCCCGCCCGGCACGCCGGTCCAGGAGATCGTGCGGGACCTCTTCGCGGAGGCCGCCGGCGTACCGCGCAGCGCCGTGCACGCGGACAGCGACTTCTTCCGCCTCGGCGGCGGCCCGGCGGCCGCGCCCCGGCTGCTGGCGCGGATCCGCGAGGTGCTGGACGCCGACCCGGGCGGCGGGGCCCTCGACCGGGCCCCCACCCCTGCCCGGTTCGCCGCGCTGCTCGGGGACGGCCCCGCGGCCGCCACCGGCCCCGGGCGGGCGGCCGCGGCCGGCAGCGCCGTCCTGCCCCTGCGGCTGCGCGGCCCGCTGGACACGGACGCGCTGGACCGGGCCCTGAAGGACCTGGGCCGCCGTCACGAGGCGCTGCGCAACAGCCGGCTCGGCTCGGCCGGAACCCGGCTGCGTTCCCTGGCCCCGGCCGAGCACGTGCTGGAGCTGACGCTGCCGGGCGATGCGGTGGACCTGTGGTCGCACGCACCGCTGGCCGCCGGACTGGCCCTGGCCTACGGGGCGCGGGCCCGCGGGGAGGTCCCGCGCTGGGCGACGGCCGCGCCGGAAGGGGCGCAGCGGGCCCTGTTCGGGGACGCGGAGCCCACCGCGGTCCCGGGCAGCGGCCCGTACGGGGGCGATGCGGACTCCGGGGACCTGGCCTTCGCGCTCGACGCCGGCCTGCACGCACGGCTCACCGAGCTGGCCGCGGGGCAGGGGGTGACCTTGTTCATGCTCGTGCACGCGGCGCTCGCGGCGCTGCTCACCCGCCTCGGCGCGGGCCCCGTGGTCACGGTGGCCGCGCCGGTCCCGGCCCGGGACAGCGCCGCCCTGCGCCGGGCCGTCGGACCGTACGGGCGGGTGCTGGCCCTGTCCGTGGACGCCTCCGGCGATCCCGCCTTCACCGAGCTGCTGCGCCGGGTGCGCACCGCGGACCTCGCCGCGTACCGGGACGCCGAGGCGGCCCTGGCACTGCCCGGCGGGGTCGCGCTGACCGTGCTGCAGGAGACGGCCGGCGTCCACGCGGCCGGCGCGCTGACGGTGGAGGCCGCCGAGCCCCGCCTGCCCTCGCCCCCGGCGGCCCTGGCCCTGACCCTGACGGAGCGGTACGGCCCGGCGGGGGCGCCCGCGGGGATCGCCGGGACGGCCGCCTTCCCGTACGAGGCGATCGGCGAGGCCGCCGCCGCCTCGCTCACGCGCCGGCTGGTCGCCGTGCTGGAGGCGGCCGTCGAGGCCCCGGACAGCGCACTGAGCCGGCTGCGGCTGCTGCCCGGCGCGGAGCCGGTGGACGCCGTCGGCCTGTGGAGCGGTGCCGGGCGGGAGCTGCCGGCCGGGCCCGCGCGGAGCGTGGCCTCGCTCTTCGCGGAGCAGGTGGCCCGCACCCCCGGGGCGGCCGCCCTGGGCGGCATGGACTACGCGGAACTGGACGCCCGCTCCGACCTGTTGGCGCACGTCCTGCTCGAACACGAGGCGGGCCCCGGCACCTGCGTGGTCACCGCCATCGCCTCTCCGACCGGCTTCGCCGTCGCCGCGCTCGCCGTGGCCAAGGCGGGCGCCGCGTGCATGCCGGTGGATCCGGCGCTCGGGCTGCCCGCCGCCGTGTGGCCGGCGGTCCTGCTGCTCGACGAGGCCGCGGACAGGGTGCTGGCGCCCGTGCCGCGGGCGGTCCGGCTGGTCCGCGCGGCGGCCGCCGACCAGCTGCCGGCCGGCAGCAAGTGGCCCGTCCGCGCGGCCGACCGTACGCGTCCGCTCGACCCCGGCGCCCCGGTGCTGCTGGCGCACACCGCCCACGCGACGATCCCGACCGCCGCGACCATCGCGATCGGCGGGGAACGGCTCAGCGCCGCCGCCGGCGAGGGGCCGGCCGCCGACGCCGCCTGGCTGGTGCCCGGTTACCCGGACGCGGAGGCCGCGCTCGGGCTGCTGCGTGCGCTCGTCAGCGGCGCCCGGGTGCACCTGCCCGGCCCGGCCCTCACCCACGGTGCCCCCCACGAGGTGCTCCAGTGGCTGCGCGAGCAGGGCGCCTCGGTGGTGCTCGGCCCGGCGGACGACGTACTGGTGGCCCTCGCCCGGGCGCAGGACACCGCGTTGACCGTCAGCAGCGGCTGGCCCGAGGGGCGGCTGCTGGTCGAGCGGACGCCCGGCGGCCGGACCCGGCCCGCCCCCGGCTACCGGGCCTACGTGCTCGACGCGCAACTGCGGCCCGTCGCGGCCGGGGCAGTGGGCGCGCTCTACATCGGCGGGGTGGGTGTGGCCCAGGGGTACGCGGGTCTGCCCGGGGCCACCGGCGAACGCTTCCTGCCCGACCCGCTCGCCGGGCCCGGGGACGCGTCGGCCCGCATGTGGCGCACCGGGCACGCCGGCCGCGTCGACGAGGACGGCAGCCTGCACATCCTCGACCACCCGTGCGCCGACGACCCGTTCGCGGACGAGTTCGCCACCTTCGTCGTCGTCGCGGACGGCGCCGGGCACCGCGCGCTGTGGCCCGCCCGCGTCCCCCTGGTCGACGGCTGGCACGAGACGCACGCCGAGGACGTGTACGAGCTGTGCCTCGACCACCTCAACGACCAGCTGAACGACCGCTTCTGAAGCCCTCCCGCCCGGCCTCCGGCCCCGCCTTCACCTTCGCCCTTCGCCCTTCGCATACAGAGGAGCCCGTCATGACCACCCTGACCGCCCCCGCCACGCTGACCGCCCCCGGCCAGGCCCCGGGCCCGGCGCCCTCCGCCGTCCTGCTCGTGGAAAGCCCTCTGTCCCCCTCCGCCGGCCTCGCCCTGCGCCGCGACGGCGTCGAGGTGATACTGCTGCGCTTCGACCACGACGCGGTCCACCTGAGCCCGGAGTACGTGGCGCGGACCGCCGGCCTCCCCGTCTTCACCCTGGACACCTCCGCCCCGCTCATGGACGAGGCGGCCCGTTACCTGCGCTGGGTCAAGGGCACCAAGGGCCTGCCGCGGCCCCGGTTCCTCCACAACCCGGACGGGGAACTCCAGCAGACCGCGGGGGCCTTCGCCTCGCTGGTCGATCTGCCGCAGCTCTCGCCGGCCGCTCGGGAACTGGTCGAGGCGTAGTCGAGCTGCGCTTGAGTGATGATCCGAAGGGGCGATGAACTGCCCGTCCGCAGTGCTTGAATGGGCCGCATCAGGGCGGTATCGGATCATCAGGGAGCGAGTGCGGAGATGCGGAAGTCGTACTACGCGGCACACGTCTACATGATCGTGGGAGTGATCTCCGGGCTGTACTACCGCGAGCTCACCAAGATCAATGACTTCGAGGGCGAGACCCAGCTCGCCGTGCTTCACACCCACCTGCTGGCGCTGGGCATGCTCGTGTTCCTCATCGTCCTCGGGCTGGACAAGGTCTTCGGACTGTCCGGGACGAAGCAGTTCACCTACTTCTTCTGGTTCTACAACACGGGTCTGACGATCACCTGCGCGAGCATGCTCTACCGCGGCACCCAGACCGTGCTCGGCAACGAGGTGCCCGAACTCTTCTCGCTGGTCGGCGGCATCGGCCACATCGTCTTGACGGTCGGTCTGATCCTGCTGTTCGTGCTGCTCGGCAAGAAGCTGAAGGAGCCCGCGAACGCCGGGCCCGCCCAGCCCACCGAGCCGGAGCAGGTCAGGACGGCTGCCTGACCGGTCCGGTCACGAGGCCGGTCAGGGCGGCCAGCCGCTCCTGCTCCGGCCCGGGGCGCAGCCGGCGGCCCCAGGACAGGGTGGCCAGGCCGTGCCAGGCGCTCCACAACACCTCCGCCAGCAGCTCCGGGTCGCGCTCGCCCGCCACGGGCCCGACCGCGTCCCGGATCTCGGCGAAGGTGTCGAGGAGCGGCTGCGGGGTGTCGGGGCCGGCGTGTTCGAGCCCGACGTCGAGGGTGAGCATGGCCTGGTAGAGGACCGGCCCGCGGGCCGCGAAGTCGAGGTAGGTGCGGGCGACCGCGTCGAGTGCGGCCTGCGGGTCCGCGGCGCCGAGGCGTGCGGCGCGCAGTTCGGCCGCGAGTTCGGCGAAGCCTTCGAGGGCGACCGCGTGGACGATCGCGTCCTTGTTCTTGAAGTGCTGATAGAGCACCGGCTGGCTGTACTCGATGCGTTCCGCGAGGCGCCGCGTGGTGACGGAGTCCCAGCCCTCGGCCTCGGCCATCTCGCGGGCCGTGGTGAGGATCAGCCGGCCTCGCTGGGCCTGCTCGCGGAGGCGGCGCTCTCGGGGAGTCATGCCGCCCACCTTAGCACTTTCGGCGAAATTTTAGTTAGCAGTGATAGAATCCTGCGCTTCGGCGCGCCTGCCGGCGGGGACGCCGCTGGCGGACCTCAAGTGCCCTTCGAGGCACGGTCGGCAGCATGCGGGGCAAGACCGCCCACAGAGAGGGCCACCCCATGCAGACCCCGACTCCCCTGGAGGAGCTGCTCGACCTGGCCGCGGACGCCCTGGGCCGCGACCGGCGCACGCTGCACGCCGCAGCCGCGGGTTCGCCGTTCGTCACGCTCGGGGGCGGGCTGGGGCAGGCCATGCGGCTCCAGGGCCGCGCCGGTGAACGGCTCGGGCTGGCGCTCGACCTGGCCGCACTGCTGGGACCGGCCCCGCTCGCCGACGTACTGGCGCGGGCCCTCCCCCTGCCGCCCCGCCCCGAGCCGGCCCAGCCTTCCGCGGCGCAGGACCTGCTGCCCTCCCAGCTGGCCGCACTCACCGCCCAGCCGTACACCGGCGCCGCGGCCGTCCATCGCATGCTCTCCGCCGAGTTGACCGGCCCCCTCGACATGGCCGCGCTGCGTACGGCGCTGAGCGCGCTCGGCGCCCGGCACGAGGGCCTGCGGACCGCCTTCGCCTCCTCGGCGCGCGGGCCCGTACGCCGTGTCCTCGACGACTGGAGCGTTCCGCTGATGTCGACGCCGCAGGCGTACGAGGGCGAAGGGGCCGTCACCGCGGTGCAGTCGAGGATCGCCGCGGACGTGGACCGCCTGGTGGGCCACCCCGACCGGCCGCCGCTGGCCTTCGTCCTGACCCGGCTGGCCGCCGACCGGCACCTGCTGACCTTCCTCCACCACGACGCCGTGGCCGACGCCTGGTCCGCGGCCCTGGTCTGGCGGGAACTCCTGGCCGACTACGCCCGCGCCGTCCGCCGCCGTCCGCTGGACCTCGCGCCCGCACCCGGGCCCGACGCGGTCGCCGCCCGGGCCGCCGCACTGGACCGCTCGGGTGCGCTGCGCGCCCTGACGGCCGAACGCGTGGAGCGGTTGCGGGAGTTCCCCGAGGTGGTGGACCTGGTGGCGTCCGCGCAGCGGCCGGCCGTCTTCGACTTCCGCGGCGAGCGGCTGCTGTTCGGGCTCGGCGCCGAGCTGCGCGACGCGGTCGACGCGACGGCCGCGCGGGCCGGCGTACCGCACACCGCGGTGGTGCTCGCCGCCTGGGCACTGGCCGCGGGCCGGCGGGCGGGGCGCGAGTGGCTGCTCGTGGGCACCGAGATGCCGCGCCGCCCCACCGCGGACCTGCAGCGTACGGTCGCGCCGTGCACGGTGCGCGTGCCGGTCGGCTGCGCACTGGAGGGCGGCACCGACTACTTCCTGCGGGGCATCGCCTGCGCGTTCAGCGAGGGGCTGCGCTACGCCGACCTCGACCCGGCGGACCTGGCCCGGGAGCTAGGGGTGCGCGGCGACCGGTCGCGGACCGCCCTGACCCAGGTCGCCTTCGCGGCCCGTGACGAGCTGCTCCCGGCGGCCCTGGAGGCGGGGCCGCTCACGGCGCGCTTCCACCACGGGCACCTGGGCGGAGCCACCGCGGACGCGGAGCTGGCCGTACTGGGGTGGCGGGAGGCGCCGCTGCTGTCCCTGGAGTTCGCCTCCTCCGTACTCACCCGCACCGAGGCGGCGGCGCTGGCGCAGGAGGTGGTCGGGGCCCTGGAGGCCCTCGCGGCCGCCGGGCCCGCCGCCGCGGTCGAGGACCTGCTGCCCCTGCGGCTGGACCTGGCCTCCCTCGCGCCGGTGCCCGTGTCGTAGGCCCGTACGAGGCCTGCGACGCCCGTGAGCCGACGGCCCCCCGCCGCACCCACCCACGCCACGCGGACGGGGGGCCGTCGTACGCCGGTGGGCCGCCGCACGCCGGTGGGCCGCAGTACACCGGTGGTCCCTCGTACACCGGTGCTCCGTACCGGCCGGGAAGCCGGCTCATCCGGTGCGCGCGACCCGGAAGGCGCGCGCACCGGATGCCGGTGAACCCGGGCGGCGGGGGACGTCCGCCCGGGAGCAGGAGGCGACCGGTGCGGGGCGCCGCCGGGGCCGCCCCGCACCCGCCGGGTCAGGCGGCGAAGGAGGGGAGCTTCGCGGCGATCTCGTCCGGGCCGGGCAGCGAGGCGATCTCGGCGGCGATCTTGCGGGCCGCCTCCCGGTAGCCGTCGTCGCCGAGGATGCGGCGGGCGTACTCCGTCACGGTCTCGGCCGTGAGGTCGAAGACCACCTCGCCGGCGCCCGCGGCGTGCACGGCGCGGCCGTTGGCCGGGCCGTCGGCGCCCTGGGGCACGATGAGCTGCGGCAGCCCGGCCTCCAGCGTGGCCAGGGTGGTCCCGCTGCCGCCGTGCTGGACGACGAGGGCGGCGCGCGCGAGCACCTGTGACTGGGGCAGCCAGGGCGCGGCGACGACGTTGTCGGGCAGTTCGCCGAGGTCCGCGATCTGCACCCGGAATCCGGTGGCTACGAGGACCGGCAGGCCCAGCGGGGTGAGGCCGTCGATCACGGTGCGCAGGTTCTCGGCGGAGCCCAGGGCGGTGCCGAGGGTGAGGTACACGAACGGCTCCCCGGACGTGCCGAGTCCGCCGGGCAGTTCGCCCTCCTCCTTGAAGGAGACGGGCCGCTGCTCGATGCGCGGCAGGCCCGAGGAGAGCACGGCCGGGTCCTGGAGGGAGGGCGGGCAGATGTCGATGAGGGTGTTGCCGAGGGTGAAGGCCTGCCCGTCGGGCACGTCCACGCCGAGCTCCGCGGCGGTGGCGAGGACCTCCTGCTGGAGGCGGGCCGCCTCGTGGTCCTGGGCGAGCACGCCGACGCCGTGCGCGACGGCGGGGATGCCGGCGAGCCGGGCGGCGAAGCCGGCCCCGGGGTTGAGCACCTCGTGCACGACCAGGTCGGGGCGCAGCCGTTCGAGGGCGGGGGCCAGGTCGGCGGCGACCCAGCGGGGCAGCACCGAGCCGAACACCTTGATGTGCAGGTCCGCGAGTACCTCGGCCGGGACGTCCTGGGCCCCGACCTCGCCGCCGTGCTGCTCAAGGAAGGCTTGACCGCCCGCTGCTTCGATGAACGCCTCGGGCACCGAGCGGCCTGCGGTCACCGGCTCGAAGCCGGCCTCGCGCAGGGTCTGGTGGAACTGCTCGCCCGTGGCGAACGCGACCTCGTGGCCGGCTGCTCGCGCGGCCCTTGCCAAGGGAAGCAAGGGGAAGATGTGCCCGAAATTGCCCACGCTGGCGAAGAGGATTCTCATGCGTCCCAGCGTAGGGGCGCCGACACCCCTTGTCTAGTGATGCTAGGAAATCTAGCATCGACAACTCACCGGTCGAGCCGTCGTACGGGGCATCTCCAGGCGTCCTCCAGCCACAGCCGATCACCCTCCCCCATCGTCGTCGTGCGGCCGACTGCCCCTGGGCACGCAGGAGAAGGCGAAGGAGTCCACTGATGACCATCACCCAGTTGGTGCCCCCCGGCATCGCGACGAGCCTCGGGCAGCGCTTCGCGCTGTCGGCCGAGACCCTGGACAGCCCGGTCACGCCCAACGCGGTCTTCCGGGAGTGGTTCGCGCAGCAGCGCCGCACCAACCGCTACGACGTGCAGCGCATCCCGTTCTCCGAGCTGGTCGGCTGGCACTTCCAGGACTCCACCGGGAACCTGGTGCACGAGAGCGGCCGGTTCTTCTCCGTCGAGGGCCTGCGGGTGCGCACGGAGTGGCAGGGGCGCGGCGCCTCCTGGTCGCAGCCGATCATCAACCAGCCGGAGATCGGCATCCTGGGCATCGTGGTCAAGGAGTTCGACGGGGTCCTGCACTTCCTGATGCAGGCGAAGATGGAGCCCGGGAACATCGAGACGGTGGAGCTCTCCCCCACCGTGCAGGCGACGCGCAGCAACTACACCGGCGTGCACAAGGGCAACGCCGTCCACTACATCGAGTACTTCCGCCCGCCCCGGGTCAGCTCCAAGGTGCTCTACGACTCCCTCCAGTCGGAGCAGGGCTCCTGGTTCCTGCGCAAGCGCAACCGGAACATGGTGGTCGAGGCGATCGGCGACGTGCCGGAGCACGAGGACTTCGTCTGGCTGACCCTCGGCCAGATCCACCAGCTGCTGCAGCAGTCCAGCCTCGTCAACATGGACGCCCGGACCGTGCTGTCGCTGATCCCCTCCTTCGCCGAGGACGGCCCGTCCCTGCACTCCACCGAGCACCTCCTGAACCGGCTCACCGAGATCAAGGCCATGCGGGAGCTCGTGCAGAGCACCATCCCGCTGTCCGACGTCGAGCAGTGGCAGCACACCGAGTACGAGATCGGGCACGAGAGCGGCCACCACTTCACCGTCATCGCGGCCTCCGTGTCGGCGGCGAACCGCGAGGTGACCAGCTGGACCCAGCCCCTGCTGGCCCCCGCCGAACAGGGGCTCGCCGCCTTCGTGGTCCGCCGGATCTGCGGGGTGCCGCACCTGCTGGCCCAGGCCCGGTCCGAGGCCGGCGTACTGGACGTGGCCGAACTCGGCCCCACCGTGCAGTGCCAGCCGGGCCGGGCCCTGACCCTGCCCGCGGCCCAGCAGCCGCGTTTCCTCGACCTGGTGCTGCGGGCGGGGCCCGGCCAGCTGCTGTACGACACGGTGCAGTCGGAGGAGGGGGGCCGCTTCCACCACGCCGGCAACCGCTACGCCCTCGTCGAGGTCGGGGAGGAGTTCCCGGTGGACGTGCCGGAGGAGTTCCTCTGGGTGACCCCGGGCCAGCTGACCGGCCTGCTGCGGCACAGCAACTACCTGAACATCGAGGCCAGGACCCTGCTGACCGGCCTGGGCGCCGTCTCGGCACTGAACGGGAGGTACGGATCGTGAGCGCAGCGGGAGCCGGGGGAGCCGTACGGATCGGCGTACTGGGCTGCGCCGACATCGCCGAGCGGCGGATGCTGCCCTCGATGCTGCGCCAGCCCCTGGTGGAGGTGACGGCCGTCGCCAGCCGCCGGATCGAGCGGGCGCAGGACTTCGCCGCGAAGTTCGGCGGCGCCGCGGTGGCCGGGTACGAGCGGCTGCTGGAACGCGAGGACGTCGACGCGGTGTACATCCCGCTGCCGCCGGACCTGCACGTGGAGTGGACCCTGCGGGCGCTGGCCGCCGGCAAGCACGTGCTGTGCGAGAAGCCGTTCGCGACCTCCCTGGCCGACGCGGAGAAGGCGGTGTCCTTCGCCCGCGAGAGCGGTCTGCTGCTGATGGAGAGCTTCATGTTCCTCCACCACTCGCAGCACGCCCGGGTGCGCGAACTGGTCGCGGAAGGCCTGATCGGCGAGGTCCAGCTGTTCACCTCGGAGTTCGGAATCCCGCTGCGCCCGGGCGGGGAGCGCGCGAGCACCCTGCCGGAGGTGGCGGCGTACCCGATCCGGGCCGCCCGGCTCTTCCTCGGCGAGGGGCTGCGGGTCGCGGGGGCCCAGGTGCGCCCGGCGAGCCCGTACGGCCCGCAGCCCGCCGGCAGCGCGCTGCTGACGGCGCCCTCGGGGGTCGCCGCCCACCTCGCGTACGGGGTGGAGCACGGCTACCGCAGCGGGTACGGCCTGTGGGGCAGTGAGGGGCGGCTGCGCCTGGAGCGCGCGTTCAGCACCCCCGACGAGTTCACGCCGGTGCTCCAGGTCGAGCGAGGCGGCGTCACCCGTGAGATCCCGCTGGCCCGGGACCGGCACTTCACCAACATCGCGGGCGTGTTCGCGCGGGCGGTGCTGGAGGGGGAGGACTTCACCCCGCACACCGAGGAGGTCCTCGCGCACGCCCGGCTCGTGGACGAGGTGGAGCGCGCGGCGCAGGGCTGAGGGGCGGGCGGGACGCGCGACGGCCCGGCGGGTACGGGGTACCCGCCGGGCCGTTCCGGAGCCTCGCGCGGGGCTACTGGGCCTGGAGGGCGTAGAAGTCGGCGCCGAGCTGATGGAACATCCCGGCCACGTCCAGCTGGTCCCAGTGCTCGGCGAGCAGGCCGTCCTCGACCCGCCAGATGTCGATGGACTGGAAGTTCAGGGTGCGCCCGGTGGCCGGTATCCCGAAGAAGGTGCCCTGGTGGGTGCCCGAGTACTCCAGGCGGGCGGCGATCCGGTCCCCTTCGACGATCACGTCGTGGGCGACCGCCTTGACGTCCGGGAAGGCGTCGAAGATCTGCTGGAAGAAGGCCGCGTTCGCCTCGATGCCGTCGTCGACGATCGGGTTGTGGTCGATGTGTCCGGCCGCGGTGTGCTCGCCGATGGTGCTCACGTCATGACTGTTGATCATGTCAACGAAGAGCTGGACGAGTGCGCGGTGGTTGTCTGCCATGGGTGAGTGCCTCTCTGGGGGCTTGCATCTCGGTGCCGACCTCGCCGGGCGGGCGCTGCCACCCCGAGGATCCGCACCCCCGGTCGAGCCCCCCTGGAAAACCCCCTGGGCCCGGTCCGCCCCCGACCCCGGCTCAAGTCGCCGCTCCTAGCGTCGGGTGCCATGAAGGCACTCGTTCTCTCCGGTGGGGCCGGAACCCGCTTGCGCCCCCTCACCCACACGTCCGCCAAGCAGCTGGTGCCCGTCGCCAACAAGCCGGTGCTCTTCTACGGCCTGGAGGCCATCGCCGACGCCGGGATCACCGAGGTCGGCGTCGTCGTCGGGGACACCGCCGACGAGATCAGGCAGGCCGTCGGCGACGGCTCCAAGTTCGGCCTGCGGGTCACCTACATCCCGCAGGAGGCGCCGCTGGGCCTGGCGCACGCGGTGGTGATCGCCCGCGAGTTCCTCGGCGACGACGACTTCGTCATGTACCTCGGCGACAACTTCATCGTCGGCGGCATCCGCGAACTCGTCGACTCCTTCCGGGCCGAGCGGCCGGCGGCGCAGATCCTGCTCACCCAGGTCTCCGATCCCCGGGCCTTCGGCGTGGCCGAGCTCGGCGCCGACGGCCGGGTCGTGGGCCTGGATGAGAAGCCGGAGGTGCCCAAGAGCGATCTGGCCCTGGTGGGGGTCTACCTCTTCACCGGCGCCGTGCACGAGGCGGTGCGCGCCATCGAGCCGTCCTGGCGCGGCGAACTGGAGATCACCCACGCCCTGCAGTGGCTGATCGACCATGAGCACGACGTCCGCTCCACGACGATCTCGGGCTACTGGAAGGACACCGGGAACGTCGCGGACATGCTGGAGGTCAACCGCTGCGTGCTGGAGCTCGCCGAGCCCCGCACCCTCGGCGAGGTCGACGCGCAGAGCGAGATCATCGGCCGGGTGGTGATCGAGGAGGGCGCCTGCGTCACCGCCTCGCGCATCGTGGGCCCCGCCGTCATCGGCGCGGGAACCCGCATCAGCGGCTCGTACATCGGCCCGTTCACCTCGATCTCCCGCGACTGCCGGATCACCGACAGCGAGATCGAGTTCTCCATCGTCCTGGACGGCTCCTCGCTCACCGGAACGAGCCGCGTGGAGGCCTCGATCATCGGACGCAACGTGGAGGTGACGCCCGCTCCGCGGGTGCCCGCCGCGCACCGGCTCGTACTCGGCGACCACAGCAAGGTGCAGATATCCTCATGACGACCACACGCATCCTCGTCACCGGCGGCGCCGGCTTCATCGGCTCGCACTACGTCCGCACGCTGCTGGGCCCCGAGGGGCCGGGCGACGTCGAGGTCACGGTCCTCGACAAGCTGACCTACGCCGGCAACCCCGCCAACCTGGACCCGGTCCGCGGACACGCGGGCTTCCGCTTCGTCCAGGGCGACATCTGCGACACCGCGCTCGTCGCCGAGCTGGTCGCCGGGCACGAGCAGATCGTGCACTTCGCCGCCGAGTCCCATGTGGACCGCTCCATCCTGGGCGCGGCCGAGTTCATCACCACCAACGTGCTGGGCACCCAGACCCTGCTCGACGCGGCGCTGCGCCGCCCCGGGGGCAGCGCCCGCTTCCTGCACGTCTCCACCGACGAGGTGTACGGCTCGGTGGCCGAGGGGTCCTGGCCCGAGACCGACCCGCTGCGGCCCAACTCCCCGTACGCGGCCTCCAAGGCCTCCTCCGACCTGGTGGCGCTGTCGTACCACCGCACGCACGGCCTGGACGTGCGGGTGACGCGCTGCTCGAACAACTACGGCCACCACCACTTCCCGGAGAAGGTCATCCCGCTGTTCGTGACCAACCTCCTCGACGGGCTGAAGGTCCCGCTGTACGGGGACGGGCGCAACGTCCGCGACTGGCTGCACATCGACGACCACGTCCAGGGCATCGAACTGGTGCGCGCGGGCGGCCGGCCGGGCGAGGTCTACAACATCGGCGGCGGTACCGAACTGACCAACCGGGAGCTCACCGCCCTGCTGCTGGACCTGGCCGGGGCCGGCTGGGACCGGGTGGAGCACGTGGCCGACCGGCTCGGCCACGACCTGCGCTACTCGGTGGACTGCACCAAGATCTCCACCGAGCTGGGCTACCGGCCGCGCAAGGACTTCGCCAAGGGCCTCGCGGAGACCTTCGAGTGGTACCGGGACAACCGCGCCTGGTGGGAGCCGCTGAAGCAGAGGGCCGCCCTGTGAGCAGATGGCTCGTCACCGGCGCGGAGGGCATGCTCGGCCGGGACCTGCGCTCCGCGCTCGCGCGGGCCGGTGTCGAGGCCGTCGCCCTTCCCGGCGCGGAGCTCGACGTACGCGACCGGCGGGCGGTGCGCGCGGCGATCGCCGCGCACCGGCCCCTGGTGGTGGTCAACGCGGCGGCCTTCACCGACCTCGACGCGGCGGAGAGCCACGAGACGCAGGCGCTGCACGTCAACGGTGCGGCGCCGCTGTACCTGGCGAACGCCTGCGGGGAGTTCGGGGTGCTGCTGCTGCACGTGTCCACGGACCACGTGTTCTCCGGCGACGCCCGCACGCCGTACGCGGAGGACGCCTGGCCCGCGCCGCGGACGGCGTACGGCAGGACCCGGCTGGAGGGCGAGCGGGCGGTGCTGCGGCTGCTGCCGTGGACCGGGTACGTGGTGCGCACCGCCTGGCTGTACGGGGAGGGCGGCGACAACTTCGTGCGCCGCCTGATCCGGCTGGAGCGGGAGCGGGAGTTCGTCGAGGTGGCCGAGGACCGGCGCGGGCAGCCCACCTGGTGCGCCGATGCGGCCGACCGGATCACGGCGCTGGGGCAGGCCGCGCTGCGCGGGGCCGCGCCCGGCATCTACCACGCGACGAGCGGCGGCGAGTGCAGCCGGCTGGAGCTGGCGCGCGAGGTGTTCCGGCTGCTGGGCGCGGATCCGCGGCGGGTCCGGCCGGCGGCCGGCGCGGCGCGGTCGGCGGCGCGGGGCCCCGCGTACGGGGCGCTGGGCCACGACCGGTGGGAGGCGGCGGGCATCGCACCCATCCGCGACTGGCGCGAGGCGCTGCGGGCGGCGCTGCCGGCGCTGCGGGCCGCGGAGCGGCCGGAGCCGGCCCGGGTGTGAGCGCAGCGCCGGCGCCGCCCGCCCCGGCGGGGCGCCGGACGCGGGGCAGCCGCGGCGGGCGAGGGGGGATTTCGCCCGCCGCGGCCGGTCCGTCGGCACGGCCGGTGCTTCAGTGGCTGATGGCCAGGCTGAACGGCACCGGGCCGTGGGCGCGGATGAAGGGTCCGAGCATCAGGTAGTTCCATTCCAGGGCGCGCGCGTTGTAGAGCCCGCCGAGGTCGAGGATCCACTCCTTCGGCCAGCCGAGGCCGTCGAGCAGCTCCGCCGCGGCCGCCTTGGCCCGGGCGTCGTCCCCGGCCAGGAAGGCGGTGGGCGGCGAGGACAGGATCCTCGGGTCGACCATCACCGCGGAGTCCATCGTGTTGAGGGACTTGACCACGGCGGTGTGCGGGAGCACCCGCTGGATCTCCTCCGCGAGGCTGCTGTCCGGGTAGAGGGGCGCGACGGGGAAGCCCTCGGGGCCGCGTACGGCCGAGTTGGCCACGTCCACCAGGACCCGCCCGCGCAGCTGCGGCTCCAGGGCGCGCAGCAGCTCGACGGAGGCCTCGCCCGGGGTGGCGTTGAAGACGACGTCCGCGGCCCCGGCGGCCTCGGCGCGGCGGGTGAAGCGGACCCCGGCGGCGGTCAGCGCCCCGGCGTCCGCGGCGCGGCGGCCCGGGTCGCCCGAGCCGATCAGCACCGTGTGCCCTGCGCGGGCGAAGCCGGCGGCGAGGGTGGCGCCGACGCTGCCGGATCCCAGTAAGGCGACGGTGCTCATGCGGTGCGGCCCCCGCCGTAGGAGGCGACGGCCTGCTGGTAGGTGGGCAGCAGGCCGAGGGCGACGGCCTCGTCCAGGGTGGGCGCGGCCGCGTCCTTCTCGGAGCGGATCAGCGGCTCGGAGGTGTTCCACGGGATGCCGAGGGCGGGGTCGAGCGCCTGGATGTCCACCATGGTGCCGGGCACGTACTCCTCGGAGCACAGGTAGTTCATGCAGGTGTCCTCGGTGAGGGCGAGGAAGGCGTGGCCGAGGCCGTCCGCCAGGTAGACGCCGATGCCCGAGTCCGCCTCCTGGAGCGTGGTGTCGAACATGCCGAAGGTCGGGGAGCCGACCCGCAGGTCCACCACCACGTCGAGGGCCGCGCCGCGCACGCAGGTCACCAGTTTGGCCTGGCCCGGCGGCAGGGTGGTGCCGTGGATGCCGCGCAGGGTATTGCGCCGGGACACCGAGTAGTTGACCTGCTTGACGGTGAACGGCTGGCCGCTGAGCTCGGTGAGCTCGCCGATCCGCCAGGCCTCGTAGAACAGGCCCCGGTTGTCCGACAGCTGCGATGGCGTGATCCGGAAGGCGTCGCGGATCTTCATCTCCTCGATTGCCATGCTTCCTCGGTTCCTTGTCGTCGTGAAGGCCGGATTCGATTCTGTGGCGACCTTCTCCTGACCCGCTCGGGTGCGGCTGGAGCCCGCACGCCGATGGCCCCCGCGGCTGCGGGGGCCATCGGCGTGCGGGAGGGGCGGGGTGCTCAGCGCACCGGCGCCGGGGCGGGCTTGTCGGCCACGGGGGCCGGCGCGGCCGGTGCGGCCGCCGTGGCGGGCGCGGACGCGGCCACCGCGTGGATCCCCTTCTTGCGGCCGGGGGCGATCAGCATGGAGAGCGTCGCGGCGGCGACCGCCGCGGCGCCGACCCACATCGCGGGCACGAGGCCGTCGACGAAGTTCTGTGGCGAGGCGTATCCGCCGTTGGCGCTGAAGATCGACGCCAGCAGGGCCACGCCGAGGGCCGCTCCGACCTCGCGGGTGGCGGCGGTGACGCCGGAGGCGATGCCCTGCTCGTGCTCGGCGACGGAGCCCATCGTCAGGTTCATCAGCGGTGCATAGAACAGGGCCATGCCGGCGCCGCAGATCATCAGGGAGGGCAGCTGGGCGACGTAGGAGGTGTCCGGTTCGAGGATCACGGCCCACCAGACCATGCCGGCCGTCATCATCGCGAGGCCCAGGGTGACCACCGGCTTGCCGCCGATCTTGTCGGAGACCATGCCGCCGATGGGGGCGACGACCATCGGCATGGCCGTCCAGGCCAGCAGCCGGACGCCGGCCTCCATCGCGGTGTAGCCCTGGATGTTCTGCAGGAACTGCGTCATCAGGAAGATCGCGCCGAACATGCCGACCGACATCAGGGTGCCGGACAGGTTGATCGCGGTGAACGCCTTGATCTTGAACATGCCCATCGGCACCATCGGGTGCTCGGTCTTCATCTCCCAGACCACGAACAGGACCATGACCAGGGCGCCGCCGATGAGCGAGCCGAGGACCCCCGCGGAGGTCCAGCCGTCGCCGTGGCCCTTGATCAGGCCGAGGACGATGCCGAAGAGGCCGACGCTGGCGAGGACGGTGCCGACGGCGTCCAGACGGGCGCCGGCGATACGGCTCTCGGCGAGCTTGCGCCAGGAGACGGGGGCCAGGGCCAGGCCGATCGGCACGTTCAGCCAGAAGATCCACTGCCAGGACAGGTGCTCGACGATGGCTCCGCCGACGAGCGGTCCGGCGGCGATCGACAGGCCGTTGACGGCGCCCCAGATGCCGAGGGCCGTACCGCGCTTCTCCGCGGGGACGGCGGCGGTCAGCAGCGTCACCGAGAGCGGCATGATGAGCGCCGCGCCGGCGCCCTGGACGGCGCGGGCCGCGATGAGCTCGTTGATGCCGGGCGCGAGCGCCCCGGCGGCCGAGGAGAGGGTGAACAGCAGCAGGCCGAGCACGAAGACCTTGCGCCGGCCGAAGCGGTCACCGAGGGCGGCACCGAACATCATGAGCACGGCGAAGGACAGGGTGTAGGCGTTGACCGTCCATTCGAGGTCGGCCAGGCTGCCGCCGAGTTTGTCCTTGATCGTCGGCAGCGCCGTGATGATCACAAGGTTGTCCAGCCCCGCCATGAAGGAGGCGACACTGGTGGTGAGGATGGCCCATAAGACCACCCCCTTCTTTCCACCGCCCGTGGCTGGGGGGTTGACGGAGCTCATCCGAGCATCCTTTCTGGAGGCTTGTCAGTACGAGATGCTCATCGCCGAGACATGTCTGACTTGCGGTGACCGCCGCGGGCACACTCCGTGCCGGGCGCTCACGACGCTACGGAACGAGACTCAAGTCCCCCTCGAACCGGACTCGGGGCGCACCGGCCGGCCAGCGCCGCGGGGCTCCGTACCGGTGCCGGTACGGAGCCCCGCGGCTGCGCAAAGGAGGAGGGGTCAGGCGAGCTGGCGCTGGAAGGTGGCGAAGTCGAAGAACAGCGTCTCGTCGACCAGCACGTCGCCGTCGAAGTGGAAGAAGACCGCGACGGGGGCGTCGATCGACTTGCCGCGGTTGGGGATGCCCCGGTAGTCCGCCTCCTGCTTGCCGCGGGCCTGGGCCTCCAGGATCACCGCGGTCGGCGTGTGGTGGACGTGGTGCAGCTCGTGCTCCATGTTCGGGAAGGCGGCCTGGAGCTCGGCGAAGTAGCCCTTCTTGATGGCGTCCGCGCCGACGAACGGGCTGTCCTCGAAGGCCTGGATGCGGTAGACGGGACCGCGCGGGAAGGTGGCGAACACGCCGTCCAGGTCCCAGGCGATCTCGGCGACGGTGTGCTCCAGGACCACCGCCTCTCGCCTCTTGCGCAGCTCGGCGTCGGGCGCCGGGAGGTCCGCTCCGGGCAGGATGAACTCGTTCTCCATGGCCATGACCATTCCTCCACGCATTCGACCGTCTTCGGTTGCGGCCGACGCTAGGGCGCGCACCTCGTCGCACCCTCGCGCGGCGCTCGAACACACGGAGAGGGGGCCGGGTCAGGCGGTGGAGTGCAGCCGCGCCTCCGGACGCGCCTTCGCCGGCGGCTGCGGGGGCTTGTACGTGGACCGGTACCCGCAGGCCAGGCCGACCGGTGCGAGCACGGTGCACAGGGCCATGTCGAGGGCGAAAGGACGGCCCGTCACGACGCGGTACTCGTCGCGGAAGGCGAGGGCGAGCAGCGGCATCTGCAGGCGGGGGGTCCCGTCGGCCTTCAGCCGGCCCTCGTTGGTCAGCCCCCACAGGGTCTCGAAGACCTTCTCGGTCTGGTAGGCGGGGGTGGTCCGCCACACCATGCGGGTGCGCTCCGGGCCGGGGTTCCACATGGAGTGGGCGGCGCCCGGCGGGATGTAGAACTCGTCGCCCGCCTTGTACCTGTGCACGACGCCGTCGAGCTGGAGGTGGATCTCGCCGCTCTCCAGCCGCATGCTCTCGGTCTGCCGGGGGTGGTAGTGGACGGGCGGTTTGACGGCGGCGGCCGCGTAGTCGACCTCCACCTCGACGTAGGCGCCGTTCGTCTCCGCGGCGGTGGTCAGGAAGGTCAGGCGGTCGTTCCCCAAGTGCAGGACGTCTCCGGGGCGTGCCATCGGATGGCTCTCCATTCGGTACGGGGGGTGGTCGGGGCGGGGGGTCAGGCCGCGGTGGCAGCGGCAGCGGCGGCGGTGCGCCGCTTTCCGGGCAGGCCGAAGAAGGCGTTGGCCACGTTGAGGACGGCGATGCCCGCGGCGATCCAGAAGCCGAGGTGCAGTCCGTCCAGCCAGGCGAGCGCGGGGGCGGTGCCGGCTTCGAGGGCGCCGGTGGTGCGGGACAGGGCGCTGGTGGCGACCGTGGCCACCCCGAGCGAGGCACCGACCTGGAAGGCCGATACCAGGACGCCCGAGGCGATGCCCTGCTGTTCCTGCGGGATGTCGGAGACCCCGTGGACGTTGACCGGGATGCCGCAGCACTGCATGGACGCCCCGAGGATCAGCAGGGCGGGCAGCAGGTCCAGCAGGTAGTTGCCGTGGGCCGGGGCCTGGCTGAGCAGGACCAGGCCGAGGACGGTGCCCACCGCTCCGGCGAGGTACACCGGCCGGGGCCCGTACTTGTGCATGACGCCGGTCGCCGGCGCCGTGATCAGGATCGCCATGATCCCGAGCGGCAGGAACGCGAAGCCGGACTTGAGGGTGGAGTAGCCGAGGGTCCGCTGGAGGTAGTAGCTGGACAGGAAGAGCACGGAGGCCTGGACGGCGCTGGTCAGGACCCGGCCCAGGCCCGCCGTGGCGAGCGAGCGGGTGGCGAACAGCCTGAGCGGCATCAGCGGGTCGGCGACGCGCCGCTCGACGAGGACGAAGGCGCCGAGCAGGGCGAGCGCCGCGGCGGCGGGGGCCAGGACGTGGGCGGGCGAACTCCAGCCGTGGTCCTGGATGCTGACGACCGCGTACACGAGGGCGGCCAGCCCGCCGGTGACCGTGACGGCTCCGAGCAGGTCGGGGCGGCCGCTGCCGCGGGCATCGGTGCGCCCCGAGCCCAGGACCAGGACTCCGGCGACCGCCACGACCCCGATCGGGAGGTTGACGTAGAAGATCCACCGCCAGTCGAGGCTGTCGGTGATCAGCCCGCCGACGATGACGCCGAGCGTGGCGCCGAGACCGGCGAGCGCGGCCCAGATGGCGAGGGCGGTGGTGCGTTCCTTGCCGCTCGGGAAGATGGTGGTGACCAGGGACATGGCGGCGGGCGACAGGAAAGCCGCCCCGCAGCCCTGGAGGGCGCGGGCGGCGATCAGCAGGCCGGTGCCGTCGGCGAGGCCGCACAGCAGGGAGGCGGCCGTGAACAGCACGGCGCCCACGATGAAGGTACGCCGCCGGCCCCAGCGGTCGGCGGTGCGCCCGCCCAGCAGCATGAGGCCGCCGAAGCACAGGACGTAGGAGGTGAGCACCCATTCGATGCCGGTGGCGCCGGCGCCCAGGTCCGACTGGATGGCGGGTAGTGCCAGGTTCACCACGGTGGTGTCCAGGAGCACCATGAACTGCGCGAGCGCGACGAAGACGAGCAGGCGCCAGCGCCTGGGGTCGGGCGGTGGGGCGGCGGCGTGACCGGCAGCGCCGTCCTTGTCTGCGGATGCCGGGTCGCCGCCGGGGCGGGCCGCGCGCTTTTCGGTGTCCATGGTGTCCCCTCGGGTGTGGCCCGGCTCCCGCCCCGGCACCGGTGGGATGCCGGGGCGGGCACGGGCCGGTCAGGCGGCGGGTGCCTCGATGTAGCTGAGGGCGTTGTAGATGGTGCGGTCGGGGTCGGTGATGGCGCGGCGGCCGTGCATGACCCGGGTGTTGTCGATGACGGCGGCGTCGCCGTCCTGCCAGTCGAGGTTCTCGGTCAGCCGGGCGGTGACCTCCTCTACCTCGGCGATCAGCTCCGGCGGGAACGCGGTGCCGTCGGCGAAGGTGATGGTGGGCTTCTCGTAGTTGAAGGAGGGGCCCAGGATGGAGTTGGCGAAGGAGAGCCGCTCGCCGAAGACGGTGGTGCCGGCGGCGGGGGTGCGGAAGGAGTAGCGGACGCCGCCGTCCTCCTGGGGGACTATCTCCGTGCCGTCCAGCTGGGAGGCGAGCGCGAGGAGTTCCTCGACCTTGATCTCCTCGGCGGGCTTGGTCTTGCCCAGCAGGTGGTGGGCCATGGCGCGCCACTGCGCCTCGGAGACGTAGCGGCTGTAGACGATGTCCTGGGCGGCGAAGGCCTCGCGGGCCGCGGGGCTGAAGGCGTCCCAGACCCGGTAGCCGTCGCAGACGGTGGTCTGGGAGCCGGAGGAGGCCGCCTTCTCGCAGAAGAACCAGGCGACGTGGGCCCGGAAGGGGCTGTTGCCGTTCTCCGTGTGCAGGCCGACCTCGTCGAAGCCCGCGTCGACCTTCTGGGCGACCTCGGAGTAGAAGTCGCGGGCCGGGTCGAGGGTGGTGGAGGTGGAGGTGTTCTGGACCAGGGTGGTGAAGGAGTCCATGTCCGAGTCGAAGCCGCGCAGCAGCAGGAATCCGGCCTCGGCGAGCAGGTCGCGCAGGACCTTGGGTTCCACGTCCGCGAGGCTGCCGCCCTCGACGGGCTCCACCAGCAGCCCGCTACCGGTGCCGTAGGCGGTGGTCTTCACAGCGGTGCTCATGCTCTCTCCTTGGTCGTGGCGGGCTCGGCGCCTTCGCCGGCCCGGTGCTCTCGCAGCACGTGGGACCGGATGACGTCACGGCGCGGACGGCCGGTGACGGTGAAGCAGGTGGCGTATGCGGGGTCGTCCTCGGACATCAGGTGCACCACGGCGGCGCGTTCGATGCCGGAGAGGCGTTCGCGGCCGAACTCCTCGATGCGGCGCCGCGCGGGGCCGTGGTCGAGGCCGGACTCGATGACGAACAGGCCGTGGACCTGCTCCAGCCCGTCGGCGACGATCGCCGCCTCGCGGATGAAGCCGATCTCCCGGTAGCGGGCCTCGACCCATTCGGGCGACACGTTGCGGCCGCTCGCGGTGATCACCATGGACTTCTTGCGGCCGGTGATGCGCAGGTAGCCGTCCTCGTCGATCTCGGCGAGGTCGCCGGTGTGCAGGCGGCCCTGCTCGTCGACGACGACGCTGGAGGGGTCCTCACGGGTGTAGCCGGCGAACAGCGAGGTGGAGCGGATGAGCAGCTCCCCGTCCTCGGCGAGTTCGGCCTGGACGTGGTCCAGGGGGCGGCCCACGGTGCCGAAGCGGACCTCGCCGGGGAAGTTCCAGGAGACCACCGAGGAGTTCTCGCTCAGGCCGTAGCCCTCGTGCACGGTGAGCCCGTACGCGTCCAGGCGCTGGAGGATCTCGGCCGGGACGGGCGCTCCGCCGCAGGCGATGAAGACCCCTGCCTCGTGCCCGAAGATGCGCGTGCGCCGCTCGGCCACGCTCTCCTCGGGGTGCTGGTCGCACAGGGCGAGGAAGAGGCCGGCGACGGTGGGCGGGACGACCAGGGCGGTGGGGCGGGCCTGGCGCAGCAGGGCGAGCATCCGGGGGGCGGCGTCGGCGGCGGTGCCGACCAGGGCGGTGCCGGGGGGCAGGAAGGAGACCGAACCGCCCGCCAGGAAGGGCATGTAGAGGCCGGCGACCTGTTCGATGAGCAGGCTGAGCGGGACGATGGAGAGGTAGCGCTCGAAGACGGCGGGCTCGGTGCGCGCGCGCAGCGAGGTCAGCAGGGCGTCCAGGCCGTGCCGGCGGATCTGCACGCCCTTGGGGGCGGAGGTGGTGCCGGAGGTGTGGATGACCTTGACGACGGCGTCCTCGGCGGGCACCTCGGGGCGCGGCGCGCCGTCGCCGGCCTGGGCCAGCAGCCCGCGTACGTCGATCGGGACGACGGGGCAGTCGGCCCGCAGGACGCCCTGCTCGGTGTCCTTGGCCCAGCGCTCCAGGGCGCGGGTGCCGCCCTCGTCGACCAGGCAGATGTCGGCGGTGTCGAGGAGCGAGGCGGCCTGGTCGGCGGCGAAGGCCGTGGGGACGGGGACCTCGACTGCGGCGGAGAACAGGGCGGCGAGGTCGGCGACGACCCACTCGGGCGAGTTCTCGGCGAGGAGGCCGACGCGGGCCGGGCGGCCGTGGTCGGCGGCCCACTTCTCCATCTGTGCGGCCAGGACGAGGGCGGCGCCGATGATGTCGCGGTAGCGCCAGGTGGCGCCGGGGGCTCCGTCGGCGGAGAGCACCCGCACCATCACGGCGTCGCTGTCGGCCTGGGCCAGCAGGCCCTCGGCGAGGGAGAGGACGGCGGTCTCAGGCGGCACGGGTCAGCACCTTCTCCGGACGGCTGCTGAGCAGCCTCATGTCGACGGACTCGAAGCAGTAGCGGCCGATCGCGGCGAACAGCAGGGTGCTCTGGTCGACGGCCTTGGCGTAGCCGACCATCGGCCGGGTGTCGTAGTAGGAGCCCCAGGAGGCGGCCTCCTCGGGGGCGAGCCGGTCGGGCGAGGCGTCCGCGAGGGGGTGGAAGACGCAGCCGAGGCGCTCCATGAGGGCGGCGAGGCGGCCGGTCATCGTCATGACCGCGTAGGGCCGGCCGAGGCAGGCCATCACCAGGGGTATCGACTTGATGATCTCGCCGCCCGCGGAGGCCCGGACGGAGGCGATGTTGCCTATCTGAAGGACCTGGGAGCGCTGGACGTCCTCTCCCACGGCGCCCGCGATGACCTCTTCGACCGGGGCGTCGAGGTAGCACTCCAGCAGGATGCTGTCGGTGCCCTCGGGGAAGGACAGGCCCGCGCAGGCGAGGACTTCCTCCCTGCCGTCCTCGTTCTTCTCGAAGAACGCGAGGAAGCCGTCGGGGTCGGGGGAGATGTCTGCCTGGTACTGCTTGGCGAACACCTCCCGTGCCATGTCCGCAGCGACCTGCCAGTCCGGTGTACCGCGCTGCGAAAGCGTGATTCTCATGTGCTGCGCCGCCTTAGAGGATGGAGTGGGAGCGGAGGGAAGTGCTCACCGCCCCAGCAGGGCGGCGGAACGCCTGGCCGCCGGCTGGGTGCTGACGGCGAGTTCCGCGGCCCGCAGGGCGCTGTTGACGGAGGTTTCGGCGAGGATGCCGGGAGCGGCCACGGCGTCGCCGATCAGGTAGACGCCGTCGCCCCGGTCGATGGCGGGGCGGTCGCGCCAGCTGAGGCCGGGCAGGTCGAGGGCACCGGTGCGGCCGCGGGAGACTCCGTCGCGGCGCCACAGCGTGCGGTCCTGCCAGCCCGGTGTGGTGAGGTCGAACAGCTTCTCCAGGCGGCTGATCGCCTCGGCTTTGGACTCGCCCGGCCGCAGGGGCATCGCACCCTGGAAGAGTGCCTGGCCCTTGGGGGCGAGCGAGGGATCGTGGTCGGAGTACTGCGAGGTGAAGCCGCCCTCGTCCATGTCGAAGGAGACGTTGCCGTCCTTCTTGGAGCGGGTCACGGCCATGTCGACGAGGGCGGCGGTCCCGCTGGGCCAGTCCAGCGAGCTGTCGCCGAGCAGGCTGCGGGCGGAGGCCAGCGAGGTGGCGACGATCACGGGCCCGTCGGTGGGCAGTTCGGTGATGCGCGAGCCGGTTTCGATGACGACGCCGTGCCGCCTGGCCACGCGTTCCATGCGCTCGATGACGGTGCCCCAGCCGCCGATGAAGTAGCGGCTCGGCAGCGGGAAGCGGGGGGTGCCCACGCGCAGCAGCCGTTCCCAGACGAAGGCGGCGGACAGCCGGCCGGGGTCCCCGTCGAAGAGGATCGGGCCGAGGAAGCCGAGGGCCTCGTTGACGGTCTGCTGGGCGAAGCGCTCGCTCGCCCAGTCCTGGAAGGAGCGGTCGACGGGGACTTCGATGTCCCGGTGCATCCAGGTCATCTTCATGTAGCCGCCGGGCAGCGTCATGCGCAGCTTGCCCTGGTGGCGGAAGCGCATCCGCGTCCACTCGTGGAAGGACAGCCGTACGTAGCGTCCGGCGAGCCCGCGGTTGAGCAGCCACTGCCACACGGGGCCGTTGTCCATGATGGTGTGGGGGCCGTCGTTGGTGATGTAGGGCCCGGACGCGGAGCGGGCGCGGCCGCCCAGGTGCGAGTGGGCCTCGTGGACGGTGATGCGGGTGGCGCCCTTCTCCGCGGCTGCGATCGCCGCGGCCAGGCCGGCCAGTCCACCGCCGATGATCGTGATGTTCGCCGTGGTCATGCTCACTCACCTTCGGATTGGCAGGTCATGGCTCAGCCGTCGAGCGTGGCCATGGCGCCGGCGGGGTAGCGGTCTCCCACCGTGCTGCCGTGGGGGGCGATCCGGTCGAGCGCCGCGAGGTCCTCGGCGCTGAGCGTGACGGCGGAGGCCGCCGTGTTCTCTTCGAGGTACTTGACCCGCTTGGTGCCGGGGATGGCGACCACGTCCTCGCCCTGGGCGAGGACCCAGGCCAGGGCGAGCTGACCGGTGGTGATGCCCTTGGCCGCGGCCAGGGCCTCCAGCTGCTCGACGACGTGCAGGTTGGCGTCGAGGTTTTCCTTCTGGAAGCGGGGGGCGATGCGGCGGAAGTCGTGTTCGGCCAGGTTGTCGACGCCGCGGATGGCGCCGGTCAGCAGGCCGCGGCCGAGCGGGCTGTAGCCGACGAAGCCGATGCCGAGTTCGCGGACCGTCTCCAGGACGCCGTTGACTTCGACGTCGCGGGTGGACAGGGAGTACTCGGTCTGCACGGCGGTCAGCGGGTGGACGGCGTGGGCGCGGCGGATGGTGGGGGCGGCCGCCTCGGAGATGCCGAGGTAGCGGACCTTGCCCGCGGCCACCAGTTCGGCGAGGGCGCCGAAGGACTCCTCCACGGGGACCTGGGGGTCGACGCGGTGGAGGTAGTACAGGTCGAGCCGGTCGGTGCCCAGGCGCCGCAGGGTGCCCTCGACGGAGGCCCGGATGTACTCCGGGCGGCCGTTGAGCCTGCCGGTGATGGTGCCGTCCTCGGTGACCTCGTTGCCGACCTTGGAGGAGACGATGACCTCGTCCCGGCGGCCCGCGATGACCCGGGCGACGAACTCCTCGTTGCTGTGCGGGCCGTAGAAGTCCGCGGTGTCGAGCAGGTTCACGCCGAGTTCGAGGGCGCGGTGGGCCGTGCGCAGGGCCTCCTGGTCGTCGGCCGGCCCGTAGGCGAAGGTCATGCCCATGCAGCCGAGCCCCTGCTCGGAGACCGCAAGACCCTGGCTGCCGAGCTTTCGTTGCCGCATCATCGTGCGCCTTCCGGTGGGTTGTCGTCGCTTGAGATTCTATCGTTGCTAGACTAGAGAAGTGGCCGAGCTCCCCTTGAGGCCGGGTGCAAGCACCCGGCCTCAAGGGGTCGTTGACGGCCGGTCAGTCCTTGGCGGCCAGTTCGGCGGTGACGGAGGACCAGCTGTGGCCCTGTTCGGCGGCGCCGCCCTGCGCCAGCCGGGCCCACGGGTCGGTGCCGAACACCTCGCCCGCCTCCTGCCGCAGCCACACGTCGAAGGGGTCCTCGGAGTCCCGCAGCCGCTTCGCGGCGCCCGCCGGGTCACGGGCCTCCAGCTGGAGGACCACCACGTCCTGCCCGCCGAGCTCCTGCACCGCGAAGGACTCCTGGAGGATCCCGGCCCGCCGCCTGGAGGCCTCGTACGCGCGCAGGCGGGCACCGGCGAGCTCCTCCTGGACCTGCGCCCAGCGCCCGGCCCGCCCCTCGGGCAGCGGCAGCAGCACCGTGGCCGGCTTGACCGTGCGGCGCGCGGCGGCGCGCGCCGCGCCGCGCGAGGCGGGGGCGAGGCGGCGCATGCCGAGCACGGAGAGCATGTTGGACTCGACGCCGATGCCCCACCGCTCGGCGATCAGGCCGTTGTCCAGCAGCCGCCACACCACGACGCCCTGGAACTCGATGAACCTGCCCGTCGGCTCCATGCCGAGGAACTCGCCGAGGTGGGTGCCCCGCCAGGTGTTGTGGATGACCACGTGGTCGCCGTGGGCGCTCATGTCCTCGATGGTCACGTGCAGGTCCGGGAAGCCCTCCCGCAGGCCCGCGATGGTGTACTTGACGCCCTCCAGGCCCTCCGGCGCGCCCGGCAGCGGCTGGTGGTCGACCATGTCGGGGCTGTAGATCTCGTCGACGATCGAGAAGTCGCCCTTGTTGACGAAGGTGTCGAAGACCGATCGGATGGTCTTCTTGTTGCGCTCCTCGACACTCACGCCGGTGCGCTCGGTCTCTTGTATCGACACGTTCCATCCATCCTTACGTGGTCACTTGGCGGGGTGGGCGTCAGCGGGCGGGAGTGGGGGCGTCCCAGGTCAGGGTGAGGCCCGCGTACAGGTAGCGGCTGGCCTCGATGGCGAGCAGCAGCACGGTGTCGCCGGGCTTGATGCGGCCGTCGGTCCAGCCGGCGTCGAGGGCGAGCGGCACCGCGGCGGAGCCGGTCGCGCCGACGTCGGTGAGGTTCTCGACGATGATCTTGCTCAGGGTGGCCTGGTCGGCGGCCGACAGCCCGGCCGTGCCGTACTCGCTGGCGAAGTACTCGGCGTTGCCCTCGGGCAGCACGCACGCGTCGATGTCGTCGAGGGCGAGCCCCGAGCGCCGCAGCATGTCGTGGATGCCCTCCACGAAGACCCGCGGGCCGAACTGCGCGGTGCCGGGGATGTCGAGCCTGATGTCCATCAGGCGCTTGCGCTGCTGCTGCTCGGCCAGCGGGACGTCGGTGCCGCCGCCGACGATGAGCATGCCGGGCTTGCGGGCGCCGCCCATGGAGCGGGTGGCGAACACCTGTCGGCTGCCCTCGTGGGCCGAGCCCTCCTCGCCGGCGCGCAGCACCATGGCCCCGGCCCCGTCGCCGAAGGTGTAGACGGTCAGGCGGTCGCGCATGCGCACGCTGTACGGGTCGCGGCCGAGGAAGACCGGGGCCAGCAGCGGGGAGACCGACTCCGAGCCGATGACGAGCGCCGTGCGGTAGGTGCCGTCGGCCAGCTGGCGGCGCGCGATGTCGAGCGCCTGGACGGCGCCGACGCATCCGGCGCGGACCTCGATGACCGCGCAGCCCTCCAGGCCGAGCTGCTCCTGCACATAGGTGGCGGCGACCGGCAGCAGGTAGTCGGGGCTGGCCGTGGACAGCACGATCAGGTCGACCTCGGCCGCCTCCACGCCCGCCCGCTCCAGTGCCTGGCGGGCGGCGGCGGTGGCCATGGCGGAGGTGCTCGTACGGTGTTCACCCGTGGCCGGGTCCACCATCCAGTGCCGTCGCTGGACCTGGATGCCCTCCAGGACGTCGTCGGGCAGCGGCCCGCAGATCCGGGCCAGGTCGTCGTTGTCGAGCGGGTCGCCGGGCAGGTGGGCGCCGGTCGCGAGGATCGATACGTGCCGGTCGGCGGTAGTGGACATGGTCAGTTCTCCGTAGCGGGACGCAGGACGAGGCTGATGTGGGTGCCCCCGAGCGAGGAGCTGTTGATGAGCACCGGGCCGCTGTCCCGCCCGCTGTCCCAGCTCGTGAGCGCGAGCAGGGCCGCCAGCTGGGCGCCCGCGCCGACCGGTTCGCCGAGCGTCCGCTTGGGCGTGTGCACGGGGCAGTCCGCCTGCGCGGACAGCCGGCCGGTGGCCAGGGCCTCCGGGCCGTCGGCCCGCCCCAGCCCGGCCGCGTTGGCCCAGATCCCGGTCAGCTCGGCCGGTTCCACCCCGGCGTGGGCCAGGGCCTGGCGCATCGCGCGCTCCACGCCCTCGCCCCGGTCGTCCCAGCGGCCGATGCCCTGGGCGTCGGAGGCGGTGCCGTGCCCGGCGAACTCGGCCAGGATGCGCGCCCCGCGGGCCCGGGCCGTCGACTCGCGCTCCAGCACCAGGGCGATGCCGCCCTCCGCCAGGGTGTAGCCGGCGTCCTCGAAGAGGGGCAGCCCGCGGTAGGCCTCCAGCACGCCCGGCGAGAGGTCCTCGACCGCCGGGCACAGGACGGCGTCCGCGCGGTGCTGCACCAGCAGGTCGTGGGCGACGGTCAGGGCGGAGGCCCCGGCCGCGTGGCCCGTGGTCACCGTGGAGGTGGGGCCCTTGGCGCCGACGTTCATGGCGACCTGGCCGGCCGCCGCGTTGAAGACGGTGTTGGGGAAGACGGCCGGGCTGCCGTGGTCGGGGCAGCCCCCGAGGACCGGCAGCAGGAACTGCTCGATGGAGCGCATCGGGCCGAGGCCGGTGCCCAGGACCACGCCGACCCGCTCGTCGGCGGTGAGGCCGGCGTGCTCCAGGGCGATGCGGGAGGAGGCGATGGCCAGCTGGCTGAGCCGGTCGATCCGGCGCCGCTCGGCGGGCTTGGTGTACGCCGCCGGGTCGAAGTCGGCGCGCGCGACGCGCAGTCCGTCCTCCTCGGTGCCCAGCGGGCGGCCCTCCTGCCAGGCCTGCCACAACGCCTCGGCCCCCTCGCCGGCCGAGGTGATCGCGGCGAAGCCGGTGATCACGATCTTCTCCGCCGCCGGCTCGGGCGCCGGGGTGAAGCGGCGTCCGGCCGGTCTGCCGAAGGCCACGCACGCGTTGGCCCCGGCGAAGGCGAAGTTGTTCGACAGCGCCGCGTCCATCGCCATCGCGCGGTCCGCGTCCGGCACCGCATCCAGGCCGCACTTGGGGTCCACGCCGGTGAAGTTGGCGGTCGGCGGGGCGATCTGCTCCACCAGCGCCTGCACGGTGACGATGGCCTCTACGGCGCCGGCCGCGCCCAGCAGGTGGCCGATCATCGACTTGGAGCTGCTGAGCGCCGCGTCCTCGGCGGCCTCGCCGAGCGCGGCGCGCACCGCGTTGGACTCGGCGGAGTCGTTCTTCGCGGTGCCGGTGCCGTGGCCGTTGATGTAGTCGACGTCCTCGGGCCCGAGTCCGGCCGCCTGGAGGGCACCGCGGATCGCCCGGGCCGCGCCCTCCCCCTTCGGGTGCGGCGCGGTGGCGTGGTAGCCGTCGGCGGAGAGCCCGTAGCCGAGGACCTCGGCCAGGATCGGGGCGCCCGCGGCGCGCGCCACGGACTCCTCGGCGAGGACCAGCATGCCCGCGCCCTCGCCGAGCGAGAGCCCGTCGCGGTCCTTGGAGTACGGGGCCGCCGGCTTGGTGGACAGCGACTGGAGGCTGGTGAAGCCTGCCCAGGCCGTCTCGGTGAAGGCGTCGCTGCCGCCGACGAGCATGGCGTCGGCGCGCCCGGCCCGGATCGACTCGGTGGCGTGGGCGATGGCGTGGGCGCCGGAGGCGCAGGCGGTGTTCACCGACAGCGAGGGGCCCTTGAGGCCGAAGGCGCCGCTCAGCGCCTCGGCTATGGCCTGCGGCGGGACCAGCAGGTAGTGCCGGCCGTCGTCCTCGCCGCCGCTGCCCTCCTGGGTGCGGCGCGCCAGCTTCTCCGCGCTGCGCAGGCCGCCGTTGCAGGAGCCGAAGGAGACGCCCCAGCGCTCGGCGGGCAGGCCGGTGATCCCGGCCTGCGCGAGTGCCTCCTCGGCCGCGAGCAGGGCGAAGTCCGCCGCCGGCTCGCGCTCGCTGCCGCCGAAGGAGGCGAGGTAGTCGTAGGCGGGCAGCCGGTCGGTCTCCACCTCGCCGCCGATGTCGGTGCCGTATCCCTCCATCGGCATGCCGCGTACGGGGCCGATGGCCGTGAAACCGGACCGGATGCCCTCCCACAGCGCCTCGGCGGTGTCCCCCTGGGCCGTCACGGCGCCCACGCCGCAGACCACCACGGTCCGCGGCCGGGCGGTGCCCTCGGGCGCGGTGTCGTGCTCGTACACGTCGGTCATGTCCGCACTCCGTCCGGGTGTTTCAGGGTGTTCCGTATGTCCGTCATCAGGCCCGCCCCATGGCGACGGCCACCGCCTGGCCCTCCAGGCCGCGGGCGAGGGCCAGTGCACTGTCGGGCCGGGTTTCGCGCGGTGTGAGCGGGACGTAGTCCAGGTCACACTCCTGGGCGGGGTTGTGGAGGTTCTGCGTGGCGGGGACGACGCCGGAGTCCAGGGTCAGCGCGGCGACGGCTGCGTTGAGCGCGCCGGCGCCGCCGACCAGGTGGCCGGTCTGCGGTTTGACGCTGCTGATCTGCGCCGCCTTGGCGGAGGTGCCGAGGGCGTCGTGCAGGGCGATGGTCTCGCTGGCGTCGCCCTGCACGGTGGCGCAGCCGTGGGCGGCGATGTAGCCGCCGTCGTGGAAGACGCCGCCCGCGTCGGCCAGCGCCCGGGTGATGGCCCGGGACAGGCCGCGGGCGCGGGCCTGCGGGCTGGGCGGCCGTACGCAGTCGTTGCCGGCGCCGAATCCGGTGACCTCGGCGTAGCAGTGCGCGCCGCGGGCCAGGGCGTGTTCGCGCTCCTCCAGGACGAGCAGGGCCGCGCCCTCGCCGAAGACGGAGCCGCTGCGGTCGCGGTCGAAGGGCCGGAACGCCTCCTGCCCGAGCTCGGGGCGGGTGGACAGGACGCCGAGCCCGTCCATCTTGGACATGGCCCACCAGCCGGTCGCGTCGTCGTACCCGCCGGCGACGACGAGGTCGGCCTCGCCGCGGCGTACGGTGCGCATCGCGCGGCCGATCGCCATCGCGCCGGAGTCGGCGGTCCCGGCGAAGTAGGCGTTGGCGCCGCGGATGCCGAACTTCTCGGAGATGTGGAAGCCGGCCGCGGGCTGCAGGCCCTCGACGAAGAACAGCGGGGCGACCACCGAGGAGGCCGTCCGCCCCAGCGTGTGGAGGTCGGGGGTGCCGTCCTCGGCGCGGACGGCCTGCAGCTGGGCGATGAGCTCGTCCATGCGCGGCATTTCCTTGTTGCTGCCGAGGAAGAGGCCGGCGCGCAGGCCGAGGTCCTTCTCCCCGTCCAGCCCGGCGTCGCGCAGGGCCAGCGTGGCGCCGGCCAGGGCCAGCTGGTCCCCGCGGCACAGCATGCGCAGGGTGCGCCGGGTCGCCCACTCGGTCGGGTCGAAGCCGGGGATCTCCGCGCCGATGGGGGTGCGCAGCGGAGCCGGGTCGTAGGCGCGCAAGGGGCCGATGCCGCTGCGGCCTTCGAGGATGCTCTCCCAGGTGGGCGCGGCGCCCTGGCCGATCGCGGTCATCAGACCGATGCCGGTCACCATCACGCGCCGCCTGTCGTCGCTCATGCTGTGCCCTCCCAGGGCTTCTCGGCGCTCACGAGGGCGAGGACGCGAGCGGCGGCAACCACACGGCCCCCGACTCGGGCGGTGGCCCGTACGTCGGTCTTGTCTTGGGTGCGCTGCGTCACCTCGGCGGTGATCTCCACCTGGTCGCCGGGGCCGACGAAGTGCTTGAAGCGCACACCGCCCACGGAGGCCAGCCGCCACGGGGTGTCGGAGCCGGCCGCCGCCTTGGCGAGGGCCGCCATGGTCTCCAGCAGCAGGACTCCGGGCAGGATCGGGTGGCGCGGGAAGTGGTGGTCGAAGACCGGCAGGGTGCTCGGGATGTTGCGGACGGCCACGGCCCGCTCGCCGGGCACGAGTTCCACGAGCCGGTCGAAGCCCTGGAAGACCCCGGGGGCCAGCGAGGTGAGGGTGGCGGCCCCGAGGGTGGCGGCGGCGTCGGCGGCGGTGCTCACGCTTCCTCCCGGGGGGCGCCGATGACGATGCTGGTGTTGCTGCCGCCGAACGCGAAGGCGTTGATGAGGGCGGCGCCCACCGGCATCGGGCGGGCGGTGTGCGGCACGTAGTCGAGGTCGAGCCCGCGGTCGGGCTCGTCGAGGTTGACGGTGGGCGGCACGAGGGAGTGGCGCATGGCGTTGACCGCGGCGAGCACGCCGAGGCCCAGGCTGGCCGAGGTGAGGTGGCCGGCCATGGACTTGGGGGCGCTGACCACGAGCCGCTCGGCGTCGGCGCCGAACACCTTCTTGATGGCGACCGTCTCGGACTGGTCGTTGCCGTGGGTGCTGGTGCCGTGCGCGACCACGTAGTCGACGCCGCCGGTGCCCAGGCCCGATTCGGCGAGGGCCCCCTCCATCGCCTGGATCGCGCCGGAGCCGTCCGGCGGCGAGTCGGTGATCCGCCACGCGTTGAGGGTGGAGCCGTAGCCGAGGACCTCGGCCAGGATCGTCGCGCCGCGCGCGCGGGCCGCGTCCATGTCCTCCAGGACGACGGCGACGGCACCCTCGCCGACGACGAAGCCGGAGCGGTTGGCGTCGAAGGGCCGCGAGGCGTGCTCGGGGTCGTCGTTGTACTGGTCGGTGAGCGCGCCCAGCAGGCTGAAGCCGAGCAGGTCGAGCCAGGTGGTCAGCGAGTCGTAGCCGCCCGCGACCATCACCTTGGCGTCGCCCTCCTGGATGGCGCGGTACGCCTCCCCGATGGCGTGCCCGGATCCCGAGCAGGCGGTGCTGATGCCCATCATCGGGCCGGTGGCGCCGACCATCCGGGCCATGGCGGCCAGCGGCACGTTCTGGTCGTCGGTGAGGGCGACGGCCGGCGGCTGGCAGATGAAGGCGTCGGCCCGGCCGGTGGTGGCCCGCAGGTGGCCGATGTCCAGGAGCGCCTGGAGTTCGGGCCGGCCGACGCTGGCCCCCATGGCGACCCCGCGTTCGTCGCCGGGGTAGACCTCCTCGGAGACCTGGTCGATCCCGGCGTGGCGGACCGCCTCCCAGGCGGCGGCGACCCCGAACTGACCGACCCGGGAGAGGTGTTTGCGGCCGACGTGGGCGGGGATCGACGCGGCCGCGTCGAAGTCCTTGACCTGGGCGGCGATGCGTACCGGGAACCCGGAGGCGTCGAAGGTGGTCAGCTTCCCGACGCCGCTGCGCCCGGTGGACAGGCCCTCCCAGGTGCTGTCCGCGTCGTTGCCGAGCGGGGTGACGGCACCCATGCCCGTGATGGCCACACGCTTGGTCCCGCTCATCCCACCGGCCCTCCGCCCTGCAGCTGCCGCGCCATGCGCGCCGTGTTCGCCGGGTCGTCGAGGCGCTCGGCGTCGATGAGCGCGCACAGGATGCCGCTCGCTTCCAGGACGGTCTCGCCGTCCACGCTGACGGTGCCGTCCAGGATGGCGGCCTCGTCGTTCATCGATTCGATCCGGGCCTCCATGCGCAGCACCTCGCCGGGTGCCACGGCGCGGTGCGCGGTGGCCTCGCCGACCGCGAGCAGCGCCGCGCGCAGCCGGTGGTCGGTGCTGAGCATGATCAGCCAGGTCGCCGACTGGCACAGGGCCTCCAGCGCGAGGCCGAAGGGCAGTGCGGGGCCGGCCGGGGCGGCCTGCCAGTAGTCCTCGTCGACGGTGGTGACCTTGCGCGCGGTGATGTGCTCGCGGGGGGTCCAGGACTCGATCCGGTCGATCAGGTGGAATCGCATCGTCGTCTTCTTCTTCCGTTCTTCCTCTTCTCCGGTCCGCTACGGACGGCCGATGCCGAGCTGGGCGGAGAACCCGCCGTCGACGGTGAGCAGCTCGCCCGTGGTGTAGCCGGAGTCGGGGCCGGCCAGGAAGACGGCGGCGGCGGCCACCTGCTCGACCGTGGCGAACCGGCGCAGCGGGATCTGCCGCTTGATCGACTTGCCGCCGTCCTTCTGCATCACCTCGTCCACCAGTTCGGTCGGGGTGAAGCCGGCGAGGACCGCGTTGACCCGTACGCCGAACCGCGCGAGTTCGATGGCGGCGGAACGGGTGAAGGAGTTCAGGGCCCCCTTGGAGGCGGAGTAGTTGGACTGGCCTATCCAGCCGCGCTCGCCCATGGCGGAGGAGATGTTGACGATGGTGGCGTCACCCGCGGTCATGAACTGGTCCATGACGGCGTGGGTGCAGTGGTAGGCGCCGCCGAAGTTGACCTTCATGACGTTCCACCAGGCATCGGGCGCGGACTGGTAGATGAGCCCGTCGTCGCTGACGCCGGCGTTGTTGACCAGGATGTTCAGGGAGCCCAGCTGACGGGTCGCCTCGGCGACCAGGCGGGCCGCGTCCTCGGGGTCGGCGACGTCGGCGCCGACCGCCACGGCCCGGCCGCCCGCCGCCTCGATCTCCTTGACGACCGCCAGGGCGTCCTCCCGGCGTGAGCGGTAGTTCACTGCGACAGCCGCCCCCTGTTCGGCCAGGGCCAGGGCGATGGCCCGGCCGATGCCGCGCGAGGCACCGGTGACCAGGGCGGAGCGGTCCTTCAGCTTCATCTGTCTTCCCGTTTCTGCTACGAGTGGGCGTCCTGGTCGCTGGTGCCAGGGGGGCGGTCTGCGCGCCCGGCGCCGCCGTCCCGTCCGCCCGGGCCCCGAGGGGGCGGCCGGGCGGATACGGGGGGCGGCGCGGTCACCGGATCCCTCCGGGGCGCGGGCGGGGCGCCGTTGACCCGCCCGCGGCCGCCTCGGGGCGGCCCGGGGACCCCGGGTCAGGAGGTGGCGGCCGCTGCGGCGCGCTCGGTCAGCAGATCGGTGAGGTTCTGCACGGTGAACAGGCCCAGCACGCCCTCGGCCGTCAGCGGCTCGGAGAGCTGGCTGCGGTCGAACTGCGGGAGGACCTTCTCCAGGTGGGTCAGGCCCGTGTCGTTGACGACCTCGTTCTCGTCGCCGAACTCCTCGTCCGGGATGCCGCCCTGGAGCAGGTTGGCGATGTCGGCCACGGTGATCTTCACCTTGGTGGCGCGCTCCAGCCGGAAGAGGATGTCGAGCAGGTCGATCGACTCGGCACCCAGCTGCCCGAGCAGGGTCGCCTCGGGAACGGCCTCGGCCTCGTCGATGCCGAGCGCGTCGGCGATGGCGGCCTGGACCGCCGAGAGGTAGTCGGTCGAAGTGGTGATCAGGGTTTCGGGCACCGTTGGCTGCCTTTCAGATGGGTTGTTCCCTGCGGCGTCTGCCTGGGCGTACGCGCCGCACGGTCGTGGGAGGGGAGCAGGGCGGTCGCAGTCAGGCGGCCGTGGCGACGGGCTGCGGCCGCAGGTCGCGCAGGAGTGCGGCGATGCGCCGTTCGTCGTTGGTGCTGCGGACGGTGGCGTCGGCGACGGTCCGGTTGGCGAATCCGCTGAGGACCCGGCCGGGGCCGACCTCCAGGTAGCCGCCGACCCCGTACGCGGACGCCGCGGTCAGGACGTCGACCCAGCGCACGGGGCCGGCGAGCTGGCGCCGCAGCAGGTCGCGGGCGTGCGCCTCGTCCCGTACCGGGGCGCCGGTCACCGAGCTGATGACGGGCAGGCGGGGCGCGTGGAAGGCGGTGCGCTCCAGCTCGGCCGCGAACTCGTCCTCGATCGCGCTCATCAGCGAGCAGTGGAAGGGGGCGGAGACCTTCAGCGGCACGGCCCGCTCGGCGCCGGCCTCCAGGGCGAGCCGGCCGACCTCCTCGACGGCCGCGCTCTGCCCGGAGATCACCGTCTGGCCGACCTCGTTGTAGTTGGCGACCTCCACCACGCCGAGCGGGGCGGCCGCCGCGCACAGCTCCTCGATCCGCTCGGGGGCCAGGCCCATGAGCGCGGTCATCGCTCCCGAGACGGTCCGGGAGACGCCGGCCATCAGCTCGCCCCGGCGGCGCACCAGACGCAGGGCGTCGCCCGCCTCCAGGACGCCCGCGGCGACGAGGGCCGTGTACTCGCCGAGGCTGTGCCCGGCGACGGCGCCGGGCACGAAGCCTGCCTCCTCGCGCAGGACCTCGTAGATCGCGAGGCTGGTGGCGACGATGGCGGGCTGGGCGATCTCGGTCGGCGCGAGGTCCGCCTCGGGAGAGGTGGTGCACAGGTCGGTCAGCGCGAGCCCGGTGGCCTCCTCGGCCAGCGCCAGGACGCGGCCGACGGTCCGGGGGTGTTCGCGCAGGAGATGCCCGGCCATGCCCGCGCGCTGCGAACCCTGTCCGGGAAACATCGTGAATAGGTTGTCGATCATCCCCGTTCCTACCTCACTCTTTGCGGGTGAAAGGTCGTCGAGTCGTCGGCGAGCAGTTCTCGACTCCGAGAAATCTGGCAGTTCGTTCTGGCGCATTCCTCGAATGCGCCTGGACCCGGCCTTTTCGGCGGCGTTGCGCGCCGACGGACACAAAGGGAAGGAATGCCGGGCCGTTCGCCATCTCGCCACGGCAAGGGCCCCTCGCGCGGGACGGGGCCGTCCATCCCCTCGCAGCCGGCCCCTGCCCGGCCCCGGACCGGCCGGAAGCCGCCAAGCCGAGCGGGACCGTGTGGCGATCTGACGCGATCTAAGGCGATCTGAGGCGATCTGAGGCGATGGTGGGCCGCCGGGACCCTGAAAGGGGCACGCGCAACCCTGAAAGGGGGCAGGGCCGGGGCAACCGGCTCGCGGGTCCCTGACGGGCGGGCCCTGAAACGTGAACCCCCGGCCGCTCCCCCTCCTCGGGGGCTTCCCGGCAGTCTGTTGTCTTTCCGGGGCGGGCCGGGCGGTCAGGGGTGGCCGAAGGCCATCGCGAAGCGACGCGACGAAGGAGCGCCCTTGACGGCCCGGCCCACCCGGAAGGACAGTGGACTGACGGGACGCCCCCGAACCCCCTCCGACCCCGGACGCGGGTGCCTCAGCCCCGCTCCAGCCGCCCCACCCGTCCCTTCTCCCCCGCCGCCCAGCAGCCCCCGTCGCCGGCGCAGTCGACGGTGTCGAACGAGCCCGCCGCCAGGGCGTGCCAGGTACGTCCGCCGTCCGTGGTCACGTCGGTGCCCGTCGGTCCCACCGCCAGGGCCGTCCCCCGGGCGTGCGGAAGCCAGGCCGCGCCCGAGCGGTAGGCGGGCGGCGGCGTCTGCGCCGGCCTCCACGTGCGACCGCCGTCGGCCGACACGGACGCCGCCTTCGGTGAGGTCTCGCCGGTGCGGTAGTCACCGCCGACCGCGAGGCCCGTCGTACGGTCGCGGAAGGCCAGGGCGAAGACGCCCTTGGCCGGGTCGCCCGCCGGGATGCCCGACTCGGCGACTCGCCAGGTGCGGCCGCGATCGGCCGAGTGCAGGACCCGGCCCACCGCGCCTCCGCCCGTGGCCAGCCACACGTCGCGCGAACCGGCGCTGACGAGGCACTGGCCGCTCGCCGCGAAGCCCGCCTCGCCGGGCAGCGCGTCCGGCATCCCCGTACTCGGCAGCACCTCCCAGCTGCGCCCGCCGTCGTCCGTCGAGAGGATGCGGAACTTCCCGTCCACCGGGTCGCTCATCGCGAGCCCGTGCCGGGCGTCGAAGAAGGTCAGGCAGTCGTAGAAGGCCCGCCGATCGGGGTTGCGGAACGTCTCGGTCCATGTCGCGCCGCCGTCCACGGTGCGCCACACCCGTGAGGCCTCGCCCTCACCGATGGACAGGGCCACCGCGCGCCGCGCGTCGAAGGCCTCGATGTCCCGCAGCTCCAGCCCCTCCGCAACCGCCCCGGGCGGGGACACGTCGCGCCAGCTCCGCCCGCCGTCCACGGTGCGCAGCACCGTCCCCTTGGACCCGGCGACCCAGGCCGTGGACCGGCTGACGGCGGCCAGCCCCCGGAACCGGGCGTCCTTCCCGGTCGCCTTCACCCCCCACCCCCACCCGGCACCGACAGCGGCACCGTCACCACCGCCCGCCCCGATGCCGGCCACTTCCCCGCTCGCCCACGCCGGACCGGCCAGCACCCCCACCACCAGAGCAGCCGCGCACATGCCAACTCCCAGAAGTCTCATGGCGCCGGAAGCTAATGCACCCCGGATTCGCCGTCCAGGGCGCATCGCCGTCACCGGGTCCTAGGCTGAAGCCATGCCCTTCAACGACCAGGAACCCGAGGAACCCACACAAGCCCAACCCAACGCACCCCACCCACCCACCGCAACCACCGCAGCCACCCCACCCACCGCACCCAAGGCCTACCAAGGCCACAACATCACCGTCACCTACGACACCGGGCGCTGCCTGCACGCCGCCGAGTGCGTGCGCGGCCTGCCCGAGGTCTTCGACACCGGCCTGCGCCCCTGGGTGCAGCCGGACGGCAGCACCCCGGAGCGGGTCGCCGAGGTCATCCGCCGGTGCCCCTCGGGCGCCCTCCAGTACCGGCTCGCCGACGGCCCGGCGGAGGAGCCGGACCGGCCGACCACGGTCGTACGGTCGCCCACCGGGCAGCTCGTCGTACGCGGCGAAGTGAGCGTGAAGACCACGGACGGAACCGTTCGCACCGAAACCCGGGCAGTGCTTTGCGCCTGTGGAGTGAGCGGGAACCAGCCGTTCTGCGACCACTCCGGCCCCTGCGGCGCTTCCTGAACATCCGCAGCAACCACAACGACGACCACCCCCCACACCCCCTCTCCCCGACTACTCTGAGCAACCAAACAGACGCGTTCCAGCCAATCGGTGACACAGCTCACGTGATTCGGCGTGCACGGATTTGCCGAATCCGGCGTCTATCCGGTTGCCGGGTTCCACCCCTCATCCCGGCCGCAGATCCGCCGCAAGGGAGCCGAGCCTTGATCACTGTTATCGAGCAGTCCGTGCAGGCCCGTCTGGTCGCCACCGCGCCGAAGGTCGAGACCGTACCCGTCACGCTCTGCTACGACCGTGCCGATCCCTTCGCCGTGCGCATGTCCTTCCCGGCCCCGGCCACGCTCGAAGGCGTCGAGGTCTCCTGGACCTTCGGGCGCGAGCTGCTCGAAGCGGGCCTGGACTGCCCTGCGGGCCAGGGCGACGTCCGTGTGCGCCCGTACGACACCGACCGGACCTCGATCGAGTTCCACGCCCCCGAGGGCGTCGCGATCGTGCTGATGCTGACGGCCGAGCTGCAGCGGTTCCTGGAACGGGCCGCGATCGTCGTCCCGCCCGGGCTGGAGCACCTCTACCTCGACGTGGACCACGGCCTCGCCGAGCTGATGCGCGACCCGCACTGAGGCCGGCCGGTCACCGGCCCGGACATATTCGTTTGCGGGCGGCTCCGGCCGCCCGTACGTTCGTAAACGCCCCATCCCCGCCGAACGGAGCAGGACATTGCTCTTCTGAGGTCCGAGACACCGACCCGACCGTCACTGGCAGAGGCACCAGCCACCCGGCCACCGCCACATGCGCCAGGCACCCGGCCACCGCCACCAAGCACCAAGCACCAGTGCCAGCCGCACCAAGTGCCAGGTACCAGGTGCCAGGCGCCAGGTGCCAGGTGCCAGGTGCCAGGTGCGAGCGTCAGGCCGCATCAAGTGCCAGGCGCCAAGCACCCGGCGCCAAGCCCGCCACCGTGACGTCATCCAACCCGTCGGCTGTCTCCCCGCGTTGCACGCACCACTCACGCAACCTGGAGGCCTCTATGAGCCATCGCCACCCCCTTGCTTCCCTCACCTGCTCCGCCCTGTCCTTCGAATGGCCCGACGGCACCCCCGTCTTCAAGGACTTCCAGCTGACCGTGGGCCCGGGCCGCACCGGTCTGATCGGCCTCAACGGCTGCGGGAAGTCCACGCTCCTGAAGCTGTTCGCCGGTGAACTGACACCCACCACCGGCCAGTTGTCCGTATCCGGCACCATCGGGTACCTCCCGCAGAGTGTCACCCTCGACACCACGTCACGCGTGGACGAGGCCCTCGGCATCCACACCACCCGGGCCGCACTGCACGCGATCGAGGCCGGCGACGCCACCGAGGCGAATTTCGCCGCCGTCGGCGACGACTGGGACGTCGAGGAGCGGGCCCTGGCCACCCTCGACCAGCTCGGGCTCGCCCGGATCGGCCTGGACCGTACGGTCGGCGAACTGTCGGGCGGGGAATGCGTCCTGCTCCGGCTGGCCGCCCTGCTGCTCGCCCGCCCGGACGTGCTGCTGCTCGACGAGCCGACCAACAACCTGGACCTCCGGGCCCGGCGTCGCCTGTACGCGGCGGTCGAGTCCTGGTCCGGGGTGATGCTGCTGGTCAGCCACGACCGGGAGCTGCTGGAACGGGTCGATCAGATCGCCGACCTCCGCGAGGGCCAAGTCCGCTGGTACGGCGGGAACTTCACCGCCTACGAGCAACTGCTCGCCGCCGAGCAGGAATCGGCCCAGCGCATGGTGCGGGTCGCGGAGGCCGACGTACAGCGGCAGAAGCGCGAACTGGCCGACGCCCAGGTCGTCCTGGCACGACGCAAGCGCTACGGACAGAAGATGAACGACAACAAGCGCGAGCCGAAGATCGTCATGGGAGCCCGCAAGCGCGCCGCGCAGGAATCGGCCGGCAAGCACCGCATCATGCACACCGAAAAGCTGGCGCAGGCCAAGGAGCGCCTGGACCAGGCCGTCGAAGCGGTCCGCGACGACGACGAGATCCGCATCGAGCTGCCGGCCACCCAGGTGCCCCCGGGGCGACGGGTGCTGACCCTGAGCGATCTCCACCTGGCTTACGGGGCGCGGGTCTCGGGCGAGTGGGAGGTGCGCGGCCCGGAGCGGATCGCGCTGGTGGGCGGCAACGGCTCGGGCAAGACGACCCTGCTGCGCACCATCGCGGGGCAGCTCGCACCGCGGTCCGGGAAAACGGTGACCCATGTGCCGACCCGGTTCCTGCCGCAGCGGCTGGATGTGCTCGACCCGGACCGTTCCGTGGTGGAGAACGTGGCCCGGTTCGCCCCCCAGGCCTCGAACAACGTGATGCGGGCACGGCTCGCGCACTTCCTGTTCCGGGGCTCCCGGGCGGACCAGTGGGCCGGCACCCTGTCGGGCGGTGAACGGTTCCGTGCGGCCCTCGCGGCACTGCTCCTCGCGGAGCCGGCTCCGCAGCTGCTGATGCTGGACGAGCCGACGAACAACCTCGATCTGGCGAGCGTGCGCCAGCTGACGCACGCCCTGGAGTCCTACGAGGGTGCGCTGCTGGTGGCGAGCCACGACCTGCCGTTCCTGGAGTCGGTGGGAATCACCCGGTGGCTGCTGCTCGACGGCGAGCTCCGGCCGACCACGGCGGAGGACGTCCGGTCACGCTTGTGGCACTGACGCTACAGGCGCATGACGCTCACGGTCGGCCGGCACAGCCGGCCGACCGGCAACCCGCCGACAACACCGACCCCCGCCCCGGACCGTACGACAACACCGACCCAGATCCCGACCCCGACCCGACCGTCAAGGCGCGGGCGCCGGGCCACCTGTCGGCGTGACTTTCGTTCCGCTTACCCGCTTCGGAACCTCCGCACACTGCGTAGATAACGGGATGTAACCGGTCATATGAACGCCAGGGGCTTGGCGGGCCTTCACGCTCCGCTTAACCTACGGGTTCGTAGGCTACGGAACCGTAGGTAATTCGCTTTGTCCCCAGGAGTACCCGTGACGATCACCTCTCCCCACCTCGGCAGCTCGGAGGCGTGGACCGACGCCAAGCTGCTGTACGCGCTGGAAGAGGTGGTCGAGAAGGAGCTCAACCGCCATCTGAAGGTCACCAAGGACTGGATGCCCCACGAGTACGTCCCGTGGAGCGACGGCCGGAACTTCCCGGAGTTCTTCGAGGACGGAGAGGCCTGGGACCCCAAGCAGTCCAAGGTCACCGAGATCGGCAAGATCGCGCTGGTGGTGAACCTGCTGACCGAGGACAACCTCCCCAGCTACCACCACGAGATCGCGACGCTCTTCGGCCGCAACGGCGCCTGGGGCACCTGGGTGCACCGATGGACCGCCGAGGAGGGCCGCCACGGCATCGTGATGCGCGACTACCTGCTGGCCTCGCGCGCCGTGGACCCGGACAAGCTCGAAGCCTTCCGGATGCAGCACATGTCGGAGGGCTTCGAGTCCGACAACCGCCACTCGATGCTGCACTCGGTGGCGTACGTCGCCTTCCAGGAGCTGGCGACCCGCATCTCCCACCGCAACACCGGCCACCAGTCCGGTGACCCGGTCTGCGACCGGATGCTGGCCCGCATCGCGCAGGACGAGAACCTGCACATGATCTTCTACCGCAACCTGCTGGGCGCGGCCTTCGAGATCGCCCCGGACCTGACGATGCAGGCCGTCCGGGACGTCGTGGTCAACTTCCGGATGCCCGGACACGGCATGCCCGGCTTCGAGCGGATGGCCGCCCAGATGGCGATCGGCGGGGTCTACAACCTGCGGATCCACCACGACGACGTCCTCAGCCCGGTGATCCGCTTCCTGAAGATCATGGACATCGACGGGCTCGGCCCGGACGGGCAGAAGGCCCAGGAGGAGCTCGGCCTGTTCATGAACGGCCTGGACTCCGAGGCCCGCAAGTTCGACGAGCGCCTGGCCGCCCGCGCGGCCCGCCTCGCGGCCCGCAAGGGCTGAGACGCCGGTTGCCGGTGCCCGGGCGGAGCCCCGCTCCACCCGGGCACCGGCACCCCCAGGCACCCCCGCCAAGGCACCCCACGGGCACGCCCGCCGAGCACCCACAGGCACCCCGGCCGAGGCACCCCGGCCCCCGCGCCCTCCCCGCCCCCGGCGGTCGACGGCCAGCGGCCGGCGGCCGGCGGCCGGGTCAGCGGCGCGGACGCAGGGCGAGGCGCTCCGCCTCGGAGAGGCCGCCCCAGACACCAAAGCGCTCGTCATTGGCCAAGGCGTACTCCAGGCATCCCGCCCGCCCCTCACACGCCCCGCACAGCCGCTTCGCGTCCCTCAGGGACGAGCCCGGCTCCGGGAAGAAGAAGCCCGGCCCCGTCTGGGCGCAGAGGGCGAGGTCGTACCAGGCTGTGGCGGTGGCTGCAGTGGTGTTCATCGACATGCCGGTGATCCTGACCGGCGCCGATGGACGTCCGATCAACGGCTGATCAACACGCGCCGCACCGGGCCGGCGAGCTCCAGCGGCCGGCCACACCGTCACGCCCCACCTCACACCCCGGCCGCCGGGGCGCTGGCTATGACGGCGAACCGGGCGCCGTACGGGTCCGCCAGCTTGGCGAAGCGGCCGACCCCCTCCATGAAGACGGGGCTCATCCGGACCTTGCCGCCCGATTCCTCGGCCTTCGCCGCCGTCACATCGCAGTCGGCGACCTCGAAGTACGGCGTCCAGTACGGCCGCTCGGTGTCCTCCACCGGGTCCGCGGCGATCGGCACCAGACCGCCGAACGCCTCCCCGTCCGCCGCGCCGGCCGGCTTGACCATGGTGTACGTGCCGCCCTCGAACGGCATCTCCGCCGTCTCCCACCCGAAGACGGAACGGTAGAACCCGGAGGCTGCGGCCACATCGCCGGTGTAGAGCTCGGCCCAGCACAGGCTTCCCACCTCGGTCACGGCGTCAAGGCCCTTGTTCCGCATCGGCTGCCAGGCGGCGAAGCCGACACCGGACGGGTCGGTGAAGACCGCCATCCGGCCCAAGTCCATGACGTCCCTGGGCTGGAACGCCACCGAACCTCCCGCCTCGGCCACGGCGGCCGCGGTCGCGTCCGCATCACGCGTCTGGAAGTACACCGTCCAGGCCGACGGACCCTGTTCCGCGGTCACGGCCATGCCGCCCGCCACCGTCTTCCCCCCGAGGCGGAACATCCCGTACCCGCCGACCTCCTCACCTCCCGGCCGGAACTCCCAGCCGAACAAGCCGGCGTAGAACTCCGCGGCGCCGCCCATGTCGGGCGTGCCCAGGTCCACCCAGTTCGGGGAGCCGTCCTTGTAGTCCGTGGTGAGCATGGCCCGCCTCCTTCCCTCCTCTTCCCTCCTTTTGCGTCCTCTCCGAGCATGGCACCCGCCACTGACACCGGCCGCTCCACAAAGTGGACGACCGTGCGTTCGCTAAGCTGGGTGCATGGCTGACGGGCGCGTGGAGCGCGGAAACCAGACCCGGCGGACCGTCCTGGCGCACACGATGGACATCGCCTCGACCGACGGCCTGGAGGGCCTGTCCCTGGGGAAGATCGCCACGGACCTGGGCCTCAGCAAGAGCGGCGTCTTCGCCCTCTTCGGCTCCAAGGAGGACCTCCAGCTCGCCACCGTGCGCGCCGCGGTGGCGGTGTTCGTGGAGCAGGTCGTCACACCCGTGGGCGACGAGCCCGACGGTCTCGGCAAGGTCTGGCGGCTGTGCGAGCGCTGGATCGACTACTCGGGGCGCCGGGTCTTCGCGGGCGGCTGCTTCTTCTACGCCGCCTCCGCGGAATTCGACTCCCGCCCCGGGCCCGTACGCGACGAGATCGCGAAGGCGCGCTCCGACTGGACGCGGTACATGGAGCGGCTCCTCAACGAGGCCCGGCTCCACGGCGCTTTCCGGGCCGGCGCCGGCCCGGAGGACGTACCGCAGCTGGCGTTCGAGATCATCGCGCTGATGGAGCTCGCCAACGCGCACTCCCTCCTGCACGAGGACCCCGTCGCCTACGAACGCGCCGCGCGAGGCATCCTCCACCGCCTCCGCTCGGTGGCCTCCGCCGCGGACGACCTGCCGCACCGGCCCCCGCCGAGGGAGCGCTGAGCCGCGCAACGGCGCGCCACGCCCACCAGCCCCCACCCGGCCCCCATCCCCCACCACCACCATCACCGAGCGATGGGCGCCGCCTCCGCGAGGAACTCGACGGCCGTGGCGATGACTTCGGGGTCCGCAAGGATACGGCGGTGACCGAGCCCTTTGGTCTCGATCAGGCGGGCACGGTCCCCGTAGGCCGCCGCGATGCCGCGGGACTGATCGGGCGCGGCCACGTCGTCGTCGATGTCGTGCACCAGCAGGATCTGCGCCGGGACCTGCTCCGGGCGGTGGCGGGCGTCGAACCGCGGCCAGACGTCGGGCTCGTCGGGGAAGAGGCGGTCCTGGACGTACGCCCTCAGGGCGCGTTCGACGCCCGGGCCCACGCGCAGCATGCGCCGGAAGCCGGCGAGGAGGTAGTCGAAGTCGGCGACACCGCCGACGGCCACGATCCGGTCCGCCCCGATGCCGTCCCGCAGGGTGAAGAAGGTGGCGAGCACTCCGAAGGAGTGGGCCACCACGGCCGAGAAGTCGCCGTGGCGGGCGTGCAGTTGGCGGATGATTTCGCGCTGTCTGCGGATCGTGGTGGCCCGGCCGCCGGATTCGCCGTGGCCGGGCGCGTCGAAGGAGACGACGGTGTGGCCCTGGGCCCGCAGGGCCTCGATGAATCCGGCGAGGCGGGAGGCGCGGGAGGTCCACCCGTGCACCGCCAGGACGGGCCGGTCGCCTTCGCCCCAGCGGTAGGTGGTGACCGGTATGCCGTCGACGGTCAGCCGCCCCCTCACGGCCTCGGCCATCAACGCGGCCTCGTCGGAACGCAGCCGCGGCCGGCCGACGGGCCGCACGAACAATGCGAACGCCGCGCGTCCGGCCAGGCCCGGCGTGATCCGGGCAGCGAGATTGAGGGTCGTGCTCATGAGTGAAGACACGCCAAAAACATTAGCACGATCGTTCGTGTTGTTTGTAGCAGAAGCAACGCAGAGCCAGGGCGCAGGCGCAGCCACGTGCCGCGCCCGGCCCGATGATCGGTTCGGATACCGTCTGCGCCTGGAGACTTCACCAGGGGGATGGGATGAAAGCAGAGACCGTCACCGCGATGTGCGCGGTCGTGATCGCGGTCGGGTCGCTGGTCGTGTCGGTCTACCAGGCACACGCCACGCGACAGCACAACCGCCACTCGGTACGCCCGATACTCCAACTGCACCGCGGTTGGCCGGAGGGAGGCAGAGCAGGAATCCGGCTCATCAACTCCGGACTCGGCCCGGCGGTCATCGTCGGCAGCACGCTCGCGGTCGATGACGAAGTGATCGGCGTCTGGAACGCCCTCGGCGTGGACCGCGTCCGCGAGCGCCTGCCGGTGCGCCCGTCCGCGGTGACCTTCAACCAAGGAGAGGTCATCGCCACCGACTACGAGCAGTACCTGTTGGGTGTCGCCGACTTCGACCCGCAGCGTCACGCCGAAGTGGAGGAACTGATCAACCGGCGGCTCACACTCACGATCCGCTACGAGTCCCTGTACGGCGGGGAGGGCTACACGGCCGTGCTGCGCCCCATCCCCTGAGGGGCCGCTCCGCGTCGTGGCGCCGGCCGTTCCCCAGAGGCCGGGCCGGCCCGCGCATGCGGGCGGGGACGCCGGCGGCCGGCGGCCGGCGGTCAGGGCTCGTCGTCGTTCTTCGCGCGGCTCGGCTGGACGCGCTTCGGCTCGCCCGGCATCTTCGGGTAGTCCGGCGGGTACGGCATGTCGCCCAGGCCGTGGTCCTGTTCGAGGCGGGCCGCGAGTTCCAGCGCTGCTTCGAGGGTGAAGGCGTGGTCGTCCATGTCCGCGTGGAGGTCGCCCAGTTCGGCATAGCGCGCGGGCATGGTGACGATGTCGAAGTCGCGGGGCTCGGCCGAGTCGATCTCGTCCCAGCGCAGCGGGGCCGACACCGGGGCGTGCGGGCGGGGGCGTACGGAGTAGGCCGAGGCGATCGTGCGGTCCCTGGCCGTCTGGTTGTAGTCGACGAAGATCCGCTCGCCGCGCTCCTCCTTCCACCAGGCCGTCGTGACCTTGCCCGGCATACGGTGTTCCAGTTCCCGGCCGATCGCGATCGCGCACCGCCTGACCTCGGTGAACGTCCAGCGCGGCTCGATCGGCACGAAGACGTGCAGCCCGCGCCCGCCGGAGGTCTTCGGCCAGCCGCGCAGGCCGAGATCCTCCAGTACGTCGCGCAGCTCGTGGGCGGCGATCACCGCATGGCGGTAGTCGGTGCCCGGCTGCGGGTCCAGGTCGATGCGCAGTTCATCGGGCCGGTCGGTGTCCTCGCGGCGTACCGGCCAGGGGTGGAAGGTGAGGCAGCCCAGATTCGCCGCCCACAGCACGGCGGCCGGCTCGGTCGGGCAGATCTCGTCGGCCGTGCGCCCGCTGGGGAAGGCGATGTGGGCGGTCGGGATCCAGTCGGGGAGGTTCTTCGGGGCCCGCTTCTGGAAGAAGGACTCGCCCTCGACCCCGTCCGGGTAGCGCTCCAGGGTGGTGGGGCGGTTGCGCAGGGCCCGGGTGACGCCGTCCGCGACCGCCAGGTAGTAGCGGGCCACGTCCCCCTTGGTGAGGCCGCGCTCCGGGAAGTACACCTTGTCCGGGTTGGACAGCCGTACCGTCCGCCCGCCCGCGTCCAGCTCGATCGCATTACCGGATGCACCCATGTGGGCCACGGTAGGCGGGGCCGGCCGGAGGCGCATACCGGGCGGGGCCGGACGTACCACCGCAGAATCGAAGACATGGACCTGCCGGTGATGCCGCCCGTGAAACCGATGCTCGCCAAGTCGGTGGCCAAGATCCCGCCGGGCATGCAGTACGAGGCCAAGTGGGACGGCTTCCGGGCCATCGTGCACCGCGACGGCGACGAGGTGGAGATCGGCAGCCGCACCGGGAAGACGCTGACCCGGTACTTCCCGGAGCTGGTCACCGCCTTGCGGGACAATCTCCCGGACCGCTGCGTGGTGGACGGCGAGATCGTCATCGTGCACGGCGGGCGGCTGGACTTCGACCGGCTGACCGAGCGGATCCATCCCGCCCGCTCGCGGGTCGAGCTGCTCGCCGCGACGACGCCCGCCAGTTTCATCGCCTTCGATCTGCTCGCCCTCGGCGACGAGGCGCTCCTCGACACCCCGCTCGCAGACCGCCGTACCGCCCTCGTCGACGCCCTTTCCACCGCTCGGCCCCCCGTTCACCTCGCGCCCGCGACCACCGATCCCGCGCTCGCGCAGGAGTGGTTCGAGCAGTTCGAGGGCGCCGGACTCGACGGGGTGATCGCCAAACCGCTCCAGCTCCCCTACCGGCCCGACGCGCGCCTCATGTTCAAGATCAAGCACGAGCGTACGGCGGACGTCGTCATCGCAGGATTCCGTTTCCACAAGAGCGGTCCGATCATCGGATCACTCCTGCTCGGGCTCCACGACGCCCACGGCGCCCTCCAGCACGTCGGCGTGTGCGCCGCCTTCCCCATGAGGCGCCGCGCCGAGCTGGTGGACGAGCTGGCCCCCCTGCGGATGGCCGACGCCGAGGGCCACCCATGGGCCGCCTGGGCCGAGGAGGCCGCGCACGAGAGCGCCCGGCTGCCCGGCGCGCAGAGCCGCTGGACGGGGAAGAAGGACCTCTCGTGGGTGCCGCTGCGCCCCGAACGCGTCTGCGAGGTGGCGTACGACCACATGGAGGGCGACCGCTTCCGGCACACGGCCCAGTTCCGCCGCTGGCGGCCCGACCGTACGCCCGAGAGCTGCACGTACGCCCAGCTGGAGGAGGTCGTCCACTACGACCTGGCCGAGGTGCTCGGCGGCGGCCCCGGCGCCACCGCCCCCCTGCCCTGAGCGGCGGGCGGCCGGCGCGGCAGGCCCGCGGTCCACGGGCGCGGCCCCTCACCCCGCGGTCAGCTTCTCCCACTCCTCCCGGTCCGGCCCCACCGCATGCGGCACGTAGCCCGGCCGGGCCGCCAGCCAGCGCGCCACCCGGGTCCGTACCTCCAGGTCCGCGTACGCCCGCTCCGGCCGTTCGGCGAGGTGGCGGACCCGGGCACGGGCGCGCATCACCTCGGGGTCCTCCAGGGCGCACTCGAACAGCGCGGCCATCTCCCGCGCCGGGCCCGGCCGCCCGGCCCGCGCGGCGAACCGCTCCCCGACGGCCGTGTCCGCCACGACCTGGAAGTCGAACCACGGCTTCAGGGTCCGCACCGCCCACGCGTGGTACTCGGTCGAGAACCGCTCCGATCCGGGGTCCCGGTGGGCCGTGCGGGCCACCCGGAGGGCCGCCCACAGGGCCAGCGAGATGCCCTGCCCGAGCGTCGGGTTGGTGTGCGTCAGCGCGTCCCCGACCGGCACGAGCCCGGTCACCACCGGCCCCTGCTCGTCCACCAGTGCGCTCCACCGGTTGTCCAGGCTCGCCGCGGCCAGGACGCCCGACAGCGGCTCGGCCCCCAGCCCCAGCCAGGCCGCGCCGGGCGGGAAGGTGCGCGCGGCGGCCTCGAAGACGGCGGGGTCGCGCAGCGCCGCCCGGGTCGGGTCCTCGGTGTGCACGAGCAGCGTCACGGCGAACACCCCGTTGTCGGCCGGGAAGACCGCGCACCCGGCGAAGGGCCCCCCGGTCACCGTCCACGGCCGCCGCGGCCCCTCCTCCCTCCCCTCGGGCAGCCGGTACCAGCGGCAGAAGTACGCCAGCCCCGTGCGGTGGCGTTCCACGACGGCGGGCCGGCAGCCCGCCGCGGCCAGCCACCGCTCGGCGCCCCCGCGCCGTCCGCCCGCGTCCACGACGAGGTCACACGGGTACGCACCCGCACGCGTGGTCACTCCCGTCACACGGACCCCGAAGGACCCGGGACCGGGCGCCGTCGTCAGACCGGTCACCGGTTCCCCGTGGTGCACCACGGCGCCCTGTTCCCCGCGCAGGGCGGTGACCAGCGCGCTCTCCAGCACGATGCGCCGGGCGTGGAGCATCACGAGGTCCTCGTCGCCGGCCCGCGCGGCCGGGCGTACGTCGAACCAGTCCAGCTCGTGCCGCTCGCGGGCGCCGAGCCTCAGCATCTCCCGGTGGACGTCGGGCAGTTCCTCCCGCAGGACGGCGCGGGCGGCGCCGAGCAGGACGTGCGGCTGGTTCGCCTGGGGGACGCCGGGCCGGCGCCAGCCGAAGAAGTCCCGGTCGAGGGCGGTGCCGGGCGCACGCACGTCCCGTTCGAACAGCTCGACGGTGTGTCCGTACCGTGCCGCGAGCAGCGCGGTCGCGAGCCCTCCGACACCCCCGCCGATGACCAGCACCCGTGCCATTGCGCCCCCCGAGTCCGGAACCGATGAACCGTACGACGATCAGACCGCCCAGAGCCTGCACGCCGGGGGCCTGGCCGAAACCCGCACACATGTCCGATCCGCCGGATCCGTCGGCCCGTCAGGTACCGCTGCGGCCCGCACGGTATGCCGCGAGGGCCCGCCGGGTCTCCGCCTCGATCAGGTCGGTGTTGATCGCCACGGCGGCCCGCACCCCGGCTGCGGCCGCCCCGCTCAGCTGGTCCACCGGGTTCACCAGGTTCCCCGCCGCCCACACGCCCGGCAGAGCGGTGGCTCCGGTAACGGGGTCCGCCTCCACACACGTGCCGACCGCCACGCCGTCCCGCTCCAGGGTGGTCACGGGCAGCCCCAGACTCGCCGCCACCCCGGCGCGGGCGCCGAACCACGGCGCCACCACCAGAGCCGCGCAGTCCACCGACCCACCACCTGCCAGCCGTACCCCCACCAGCCGGCCTCCGCCACCGCTGCGGCCCCCGCCGTCTTCGCCGCCGCCGTCCGCCTCCAGGTCACCCTCCCCGGTGACCACCAGGCCGGTCACCTCGCCCTCCACCACCGCGATGCCCAGTGCGGCGAGCAGCTCCCGGTCCGCGGCCGTGGGCGTCCAGGTGTGGGCCAGCAGGGTCACCCGGTCGCTCCACTGCCGCCACAGCTGCGCCTGGTGCACCGCCACCGGTCCGCTCGCCAGCACGGCGAGCGGCATGCCGCCGACCTCCCACCCGTGGCAGTACGGGCAGTGCAGCACCTCCCGACCCCAGCGCTCCCGCAGCCCCGGCAGCTCCGGCAGCCGGTCCTCCAGTCCGGTGGCGAGCAGGAGCCGGCCGGCCCGTACGGCCGCACCGTCGGCGCACCGCACCAGGAAGCCGCCCCCGGGCTGCGGATCGGCCGCGACGGCCGTGCCGGCCGCCCCGGACCGGATCGCCCCGCCGTACCCGGTGACCTCCTTGCGACCGCCCGCGAGCAGCTCCGCGGGGCTCTCCCCGTCACGGCCGAGGTAGCCGTGCAGATGGGCGGCGGGGGCGTTGCGGGGGCTGCCGGAGTCGAGCACCAGCACCGAACGCCGGGCCCGGGCCAGGGTCAGTGCCCCGGCGAGTCCGGCGGCGCCGCCGCCCACGACCACTACGTCGAACTGCTGCGTGCTTGCGTTGTCCATACCGGCGAGGGTGGGCCCGTATCCCCCGGCTTGACAAATGATGTTGCCGAACCGGCAAATGGAGCCATGCCCCCTGAGGACGCCGAGGACCCCGAGCACTCCGAGCACCCCGAGGCCGCCGAGGCCGCCGAGGAACAGCGGCCGCGGCGGGACGACGAGCTCGCGGACGTGCTCACGACCGTCGGCCCGCGGCTGCGCGCACTGCGCCGGCAGCGCGGGATCACCCTGGCCCAGCTCAGCGAGACCACCGGGATCTCGCTCTCCACGCTGTCCCGGCTGGAGTCCGGGCAGCGCCGGCCGACGCTGGAACTGCTGCTCCCCCTGGCCAAGGCCCACCGGGTCGCGCTGGACGAGCTCGTGGGCGCGCCGGAGACGGGCGATCCGCGGATCCGCCCGCGCCCGTTCGTCCGGCACGGCAGCACCTACGTGCCGCTCACCCGCAGCTTCGGCGGGGTACACGCCTTCAAGCAGGTGATGCCGCCGGTCGACGGCAGCGCGCCCGAACCCGAACTGAAGGTCCACGAGGGCTACGAATGGCTGTACGTGCTCTCGGGCCGGATCCGGCTGCTCCTCGGCGAGCACGATCTGGTCCTCACCGCCGGGGAAGTGGCGGAATTCGACACCCGCACCCCGCACGCCTTCTTCAACGCGGGACCGCAACCCGCCGAGTGCATCAGCCTCTTCGGGCCCCAGGGCGAACGCATCCACGTCCGCGCCAGGCCGGCCCCCCGATCGGACGACGGAAAAGGAAAGCAGCGATGACGACGAAGCCGAACGAACGCCCCGAACGGTCCGTCCCCCAGCCCAACGCCGTCGTCGGCGTCGGCCTGGTCGTGGCCGACGCCGACGGGCGCGTACTCCTCGGCCAGGCACACGACGGCCGCTGGGAGCTGCCCGGCGGCAAGGTCGACCCCGGGGAGGGCTTCGAACAGGCCGCCGCCCGCGAACTGGCCGAGGAAACGGATCTGCGCGCCGACCCCGGGGCCATCCGGATCCTGGCCGTCCAGATCGACGCCAAGTCCGGGATGACCCGGCTGACCGCGGCCGCCGTCACCACCGCCGCGCAGGGCACGCCCAAGGTCACCGAACCGCACAAGATCGTCCGCTGGCAGTGGTTCGCCCCGGCCGAGATCCCGCACGCCCTCTACGCCCCCTCGGCGGCGGTCCTGCGCACCTGGCGCCCCGAGCTCACCCCGACCCTGCCGCCCGTGCCCTCGTACGACTACCCGGCGACCAACGACCGGTAGCGCCTGTCTCTTGGGAGTGCGGTGCGCATGGTGCCGCATCCGGATCGAAATCCTGTGGCAGCAGCACTCGCCCCGCAGCGGCTGATCGAGCGGGTCCCGGGCCTCTACGAGGCGGCAGGCGCTGCCGCCTGGCTTCGACCCGTCCCCCGCCGGGATGACGATGATCGATCCGCTCCGCGGCTGAATCCACGGCGGGCGCGGCCGGGGCGGCGGGCGTGGCGTCGGGATGCGGACGGGTTGGCGGGAGACGATGGCGCAGTGCGACTTGACCATGTGTCCTATGCGGTGGCCCGCGACAGCTTCGTCTCGACCGTCCAGTGGATCGGATCGGCCCTCGGCGCCGGGTTCGTCGACGGGGGCGTGCACCCGCGATTCGGCACCCGCAATTTCATTCTCCCGCTGAGCGGCGGCACCTACGTCGAGGTCGTCACCACACTCGACCACCCCGCCGCCGACCGCGCACCCTTCGGCCAGGCCGTCGCGCGCCGCGCCGCCGAGGGCGGCGGCTGGCTCGGCTGGGTGGTCTCCGTCGACGACATCGCCCCGGTCGAGGCCCGCCTCGGCCGCACCTCGGCCGAGGGCCACCGTGTCCGCCCCGACGGGTTCGACCTGCGGTGGAAGCAGATCGGCCTGCTGGAACTGCTGGAAGACCCGCAGCTGCCCTACTTCCTTCAGTGGTTGGTCCCCATCGAGGAGCGCCCGAGCGCCGACCCGCGCACCTCCACCACCATCCACGGGCTCTCCATCGCCGGCGACGCCGCCTCCATCGCCGAATTCCTCGGCGAACCGGCCGACCACCCGCTCGACCAGATCGACGTCACCTGGGTCGAGGACGAGGAACCGGGCCTGGTCTCGGTCGAGTTCGCCACCGCCCACGGCCCGGTCACGATCTGACCAGGGCCCGACTGCACCGCCGGAGCAGCCGGATGGGGTCTGCCGGCCAAGGCCGCACCCGCCGGACCGGCCCGCCCGGCAGCGCCTGCCCGGGCCGCCGCCCTGCCGGGGCACGCCCCGCCCGGCCGCCCCGCTACACCCCCGTCGGCGCCCGCGGGGCGAAGTTGCCCTCGCGCAGGTCCTCCGCCAGCAGGCGTTTCGCGATCGCGTCCGCGGCCACCCGCAGCTCCTCGCTCCGCGGGCGCCCGCGGTCCTTCTCCAGCTGGTCGCCGAGCCAGTCCCCCCACGCCTTGGAGATGGCCGCGGCCTCGCGCTCCCCCGGCGCGGTGAGGGCGAGGAAGTTCCCGTCCCGGGTCAGGTAGCCCTCTTCCACCATCCGGTCGAAGACCGGCAGCAGCACCTCGGGGGGAAGGGACCGGCGGGAGGCGATGAGTCCGAGACTGGCGTAGCCGACCGTCCGATGCATGAGCTCCACCTGCATGACGGCCCAGGCCCCCGCCAGGTCCAGGCGCGTGTCCGCGTTCCGCACGAGCTGCCGGGCGGTGTCGGGCCCCATCCCCCGGAGCAGCTTGCCGACCGCCAGTTCGAGCACCTTGGCCGAGTCGCCGGTGGCCGTGGTCGGCGAGGCGAAGCCGTCGCCCATGTCCGTGGAGCCGGCCCGGACGGTGTCGCGCAGCCGGACCTGCTTGAGGAAGAGCGCGACGACGAACCCGAACAGCGCCACCGGGACCGTCCACAGGAACACCGTGTGCAGCGCCTGCGCGTACGCCCCGACGATCGGGCCGGCCGCCGCGGGATCCAGCCGGTGTACGCCCTCGGGGCTCTGGGCCGCCCTCCCCAGCTGCGCCGGATCGGCTCCCGTGGCGCGCGCCGCCTCCCCGACCGCCCGCTTCAGCCCGGGCCCGAGGTGGTTGGCGTAGATCGTCCCGAACACGGCGGTCCCGAACGAGCTGCCCAGCGTACGGAAGAAGGTGACGCCCGAGGTGGCCGTGCCCAGGTCGGCGTAGTCCACGGTGTTCTGGACGGCGATCGTCAGCACCTGCATGCACAGCCCGATGCCGGCACCGAAGACGAACATGTACAGCGATTCCAGCCAGGTGCCGGTCCCGGGGCCCATCCGGGACAGCAGGTACAGGCCCGCCGCCATCACCAGGCAGCCGATGATGGGGAAGAACCGGTACTGCCCCGTCCTGCCGGTGACGGTGCCGCTGAAGACGGACGCCAACAGCAGGCCGATGACCATGGGCAGCGTCCGCACGCCCGAGATCGTGGCCGAGTCACCGTCCACGTACTGGAGGTAGGTCGGCAGGAAGGTCATCGCGCCGAGCATCGCGAACCCGACCACGAAGCTGAGCACCGAGCAGACGCTGAAGACGGGGTTGCGGAAGAGCCGCATCGGCAGCATCGGCTCCGCCGCGCGCCTCTCGGCCAGGCAGAACAGCACGAGGGCCAGGGCGCCGCCCGCGAAGAGGGCGAGGATGACAGCCGAGTTCCAGGCGTACTCGTTCCCGCCCCAGCTGGTGGCGAGGATCAGCGCGCCGGAGCCCACCGCGACCAGCGCGATGCCGAGGTAGTCGATGACGGGGCGGGAGACCGCCCGTACGGAGGGGATGGTGCGGGCCGCCGCGACCACCACGCAGATCGCGATCGGGACGTTCACGTAGAACGCCCAGCGCCAGCTCAGCTCGTCGGTGAAGACGCCGCCGAGCAGCGGCCCGATGACGGTGGCGACGCCGAAGACGGCGCCGATGGCGCCCTGGTAGGTGCCGCGTTCGCGCAGCGGGACCACATCGGCGATGAGTGCCATCGAGGTGACCATGAGTCCGCCGGCGCCGACTCCCTGCACCCCGCGCCACAGGATGAGCAGGGTCATGTTGCCGGCCAGACCGCACAGGAACGAGCCGGTGATGAAGACGATCGCCGAGATCTGGAAGATCCTCTTGCGGCCGAAGAGGTCACCGAACTTGCCCACCAGCACCGTGGAGACCGTCTCCAGGAGCAGGTAGGAGGTCACCACCCACGACATGTGGTCCCCGCCGCCGAGGTCCCCCACGATCGTGGGCAGGGCGGTCCCCACGATCGTCTGGTCCAGCGCCGCGAGCAGGACCCCCAGCATGATCGTGCCGAAGATGACGTTGCGCCGCCGCCGGTCGAGCACGGGGGGTGCCGCGGCTGCGGCGGGGGCCGTGGTGGTCACACTCGCACTCTCACAGCGCCCCCGCCCCGCCGCATGCCGCGCCGGGCCGTACGGGGGACCCGTGCCGCGGCGATCAGCGCAGGTGGGCGAGGCCGGGGTGCTCGGCCGCGTAGCCGTCGAGCAGCCGCCGGGCCACGTTCACGGAGTCCACCAGCGGGTGCAGGGCGAAGGCCTTGACCGCGTCGGCCCGGGAGCCGCTCGCCGCGGCCCGGAGCACCGCCCGCTCGACCGCCTTGACGGAGGTGACGAGTCCGACCGCGTGCAGCGGCAGCGGGTCCACGGCCACCGGGTGGGCGCCGTTGGCGTCGACCAGGCAGGGCACCTCGATCACCGCCTCGGCGTCCAGCACGGACAGGGTCGAGCCGTTGCGGACGTTCAGGATCAGCGTGGCCCGCTCGTCGCGGGCGATGGCGCGCATCAGCGCGAGCGCGACCTGCTCGTACCCGCCGGACTCCAGGTCCGCCGCGTCCCGCTCGCCGACCCCCGCCGCCTCGCGGTTCTCGGCCATGTACGTGGCCTCGCGCTCGTGCCGGGTCCGGTCCCAGGCCGCCAGCGCCGCACCGGTGGGCTGCCCGGGCCTCCCCGCCTCGGCGTAGAAGCGGCGCTGCTGGTCGCGCAGGAAGGCGCCGCGCGTCTGCCCGGCCTCCTGGTAGGCCCGTACGGTGTCGCGGTTGAAGTAGTAGTAGTGCAGGTACTCGTTCGGGACCGCGCCGAGCGAGCGCAGCCATTCGGCCCCGAACAGCCGCCCCTCCTCGAAGGACTCCAGCGCTTCGGTGTCGGCCAGCAGCCGGGGCAGTTCGTCGCGGCCGCCGATGCGCAGCCCGCGGACCCAGCCCAGGTGGTTGAGGCCGACGTAGTCAATCCAGGCCTCCTGCGGACGGGCTCCCAGCAGCCGGGCGATGCGCCGGCCGAGCCCCACCGGGGAGTCGCAGATCCCGATCACCCGCCCGCCGAGCTCCTCGGCCATCGCCTCGGTGACCAGCCCGGCCGGGTTGGTGAAGTTGATGACCCAGGCCCCGGGGGCGGTACGGGCGATCCTGCGCGCCAGTTCCCGGGCGACGGGCACGGTCCGCAGGCCGTACGCGACCCCGCCCGCGCCCACCGTCTCCTGGCCGAGCACGCCCTGTGCCAGGGCGATCCGCTCGTCCGCGGCGCGCCCGTCCAGGCCGCCGACCCGGATGGCGCAGAAGACGAAGTCGGCCCCGCGCAGCGCCTCGTCGAGGTCCCGGGTGGCCGTGACGGCGGGGGCGTCGTCGAGCCCGGAGGCGGCCGCCTGGCCGGCGAGCACCCGGGTCATGGCGGTGAGCCGGGCGGGGTCCTCGTCGTAGAGGGTCACCCCGGTCACCCGGCCCTCGGCCCGGTCGCCCAGGAGCGCCCCGTACACGAGCGGTACCCGGAATCCGCCTCCGCCGAGGATGGTCAGCCGCACGCCCTTGCCGCCCTTCGTCCTGTCACCGTCGGTGCACCCGCCGGTGCCACGATCGGTGCCACGATCCGTGGCATCCGGCTCCGCGGCACGCGGTGTCGGGCTCCAGTGTCCCCTGCCGGGCGCCGGGCGGCGGTCAGTCCACCGGCGAGGGCACGGCGCGCAGCCGGGGTCCCTGGCGGAGCGGGGCGGCGGCGCCGCCGCGGACCGGGCCGGTGGGCGCGCCCTGGGGCGCGGAGAGGACCAGGGTGATCCGGGTGAGCCCCATGCCGTCGAGCATGCGGCTGGATTCCGCCACCATCCGGCAGCGTACGAGGCCCCACTGGGGGTCCCAGTGGCGCACCGTCCGCACCGCCCCGTCGTGCTCGGCGGCGTCGGCGCCGTGGGTGGTGAGCCAGTGCGGCACGCCGTAGCGGTAGGCCGCCTCCATGAAGGGGTCGCGGGCCACCTCCTGGCGGATGCTGCGCAGGCCCTCGTCCTCCGGGGCGGCGGCCAGGGCGTTCGCGAACCGGGCCAGCAGCGGTACGCACCAGGCCGGTTCGTGGTCCTCCAGCACGGCCGCGGCGTCCGGGTGGAACAGCACGAAGCGCAGGAAGTTGTCGTCCGGCAGGGCGGTGGGGTGCGGGCGTACCGACTGGAACAGCTTGTCGAACGCCGAGTTGGTCAGGGCCACGTCCCAGCGGTGGTCCACCAGGAAGCTCGGGTAGGGCACGGCCTCCATCAGGGCCGCGTAGTCGCACAGGTAGTCGCGCTGGGCGGGGTCCTCGGGCAGCCGGTTCTCCTCGGCCGCCCGCCAGGTCGGCGGCGGGTCCCGGTCGACCATGACGCGGAACAGCCAGAAGCACTGCCGCTCGCTCATTTCCAGGGCCTCGGCCAGGGCGAGCAGTTTGCGGTCGGTCCATTCCTTGACCAGACCGCGTTCCCAGTTCCCGTAAGCGCGCACGCTGATGCGCAACCGCGCGGCGAGGTCTTCCTGGCTCAGGCCCAGTTCCTCGCGGCGCTGGCGCAAAATCTCCTTGCGTCGCTCCGACCGCACTGCGCCGCGTGCGGACTCCTCGCCCGCCAGGCGCTCCTCACCGGCTGGGGCGAGGCCATCGGACGGGCCCACCGCTGCGAGATGTGGCACCGAGAGCTCCCCCTCCTCACGGTCTGGATCTTCAATTTCCTCTGGCGATCCTGCTACCGACTTCATTCGAGTGTCAACTATCGTGGCAATTCCAGCCTCTTGACAGCTCATTCCCGCCACAGCTGTGGCAAGTTCTGGCCCTGCGGCGGCGGACCGGCTAGATTCCAAAAGCCGACCATGTGCCCGTACCGACCTCGCCGCGATCTAGGAGAACCACTGGTGACAGACGGCTTCCCGGCTCCCGTCGCGGTGGCCAACGCGCCCCTGGCAGCCACCGTCACGCGCGTCGCCGAACTCGCGGGCAAGTTGGGGTACGACCTGAACAAGGTCTTCGACCTGCGCCGCCTCTCCGAGGCCTCGGGCGTCCCCGCCGACGTGGTCAAGACCCTGCTGGACGGCAGGCCCGCCGGCGAGCCCTGTCTGCAGACCCGCTTCCTGCAGCGCCTCGACCTGCTCCGACGCACCCGGGTCAAACCCAACGGCCGCCGCTACACCCAGCAGGAGATCGCCGATGGCGCCGGGATGTCCCGGCAGCAGGCCGGCGCCCTGATCAACGGCGACCGCCGGCCCACCATGGAGCACTGCGACGCGATCCAGCGCTTCTTCGGCGTCCACGCGGGCTTCCTCACCGCCCATGACGCCGACGCCCTCACCGACGCCCTCCTGCGCACCGAGCAGCAGCTGCTCCAGGACTACGCGGGCCGCACGCGCGAAACCGTACCCGCCCCGGCCGCTTCGGCAGGCGATCCGCTGGCAAGACTTCTCCAGAACCACGGCGTACGGGGCATCGCCTGGCGCGCCGCCCAACTGCCCAGCGACAAGCACCGGGACAAGGTGACCGAATGGCTGGACATGCTTCTCGAAAGCGTCAAACCGAACGACGAATCCTGACCCAGTCGCGAGTCTGGGTCTGATCCTTGAGTCCTGATCCGGATCCGCGCCGACGGGGAGAACGGTGAGCATAGGCAGAGAGCAGCGCCGGTTGTGCGGCGAACTGGTGGCCGGGCTCCGGCTGACAGCGCCCGTGGAACCCGTGGACCTCTACGCCGCCCTCTGCGACGGCATGAGCAGACACCGCGGCCGCCGGGTGGACTTCCGGATGGCCTCGTTCCCGCCGGGGACGGCCAGCGGCCTGTGGCTCGACATGGCGGACCGCGACCTGGTGGTCATCGAGGAACGGACCGCGCCGGACCACCAGCTGGTGATCCTCGGACACGAGCTGTGGCACATGAAGGCCGGCCACTGCAGCCACCACGTCGACGGAGCCGCCGTCGCCGCCCGACTGCTGTCCGACGAGGCCGATCTGGGCGAGACCGTCCGCCGGGTCGCCGCGCGCACCCGCGCCGACGTCCAGGAGGAGACCGAGGCCGAGACGTTCGGTTTACTGCTGGGCAGCCGGTGCCGCACCTGGCTGGCCGGGTCCGCGGGCCACCGGGCGCCGGCACAGCGAGACCAGTTGGCGGGGCGCATCGAGGCCTCGCTCGGATACCGGGGGCACAGGAACGACCGTTGAAGGGCCAGGACTACTACATACCGGCAGCGGCGATGGCGATCGCCCTCGCCTTCAAGCTGCCCGCCCTCAGGCACAACTGGCGTGACCCGCTGCTGCGTTCCGTCTGCGCCCTGCTGATCCTGGCCGGATCGGTGTTCACCTTCGCCGCACCCCCGACCATCGAGGCGGTCAACCGCTGGACCGGCGTCAGCAACTTCTCCGCTCCGCTCGTCTACTGCCTGATCACCGCCTTCAGCGCCGCCTGCCTGGTGCTGATCGTGAACTGGCGCGGCGGCCCGCCCGAGCTGACCCAGCGCATCTCGCGCCGCTGGATCCTCGGGTACGGCGCGGTGATCGTGGGGCTGATCGTCCTCTTCCTGCTCGGTGAGGCGCCGGTCGAGCGGCTGCGCGACTTCGACACGTACTACGCCGGCACCCCCTACATGCGCGAGCTGATCGCCCTGTACCTGCTGGCCCATAACGTGGCCGCCGTCGTCATGGTCGCCATGTGCTGGCGCTGGTCCCTCCAGGTACGCGGCTGGCTGCGCACCGGCCTGATGATCATCGTGCTCGGGTACGTCTTCAACCTGAGCTACGACGCGACGAAGATGACCGCCGTGATCGCCCGCTGGACCGGCCACGACCTTGACTGGCTGAGCACCTTCGCCGCCCCGCCGCTCGCCTCCGCGGGCGCGCTGATCAGCGCGATCGGCTTCGTCGTTCCCCTGGTGTGCCAGCGGCTGTCCGACAGCTGGCAGACCTGGACCACCTACCGGCGGCTCGGTGCGCTCTGGCACGAGGTGCAGATCGCGGCGCCCAGCGGTGTTCCCGCCATCCGGATGGCCTGGTGGTCGCCGGTCGAGCTGCGGGTGATCCAGCGCGAGTCGGACATCCACGACGGGTTCCTGCACCTGGGGCCGTACTTCGACAAGCACCACCGCGACGACGCCTACGACCGCGCCCTGACCGGCGGGGCGGACGAGGAGACGGCGCGCGCCGTCGCCGACGCGGCGATGGTCGCGGCCGCCGTCCAGGCCCGCTCCGCGGACCCCGAGGGCAAGGTCATCGGGGCCAGCGAGGAGAGCACGCTCGACACCCCCGGCGGGCCGCGCGACCTCGTCCGCATCTCCCACGCCCTGCGGCATTCACCCGTGGTGGAGGCCGTGCGCCGGCAGGTCGCGCCGTCGAGGTGATCAGCGGCCGCTGACGGCCAGCGCCACCTTCGGGAAGAGGTCCTGGAACGGGGCCGCGCTGTCGATGCCCTCACGGCCGTAGGGGGCGTCGAAGCTCCACACCATGAACAGCAGGAACACGATCAGCGCGCTGAACAGCCCCGCCAGCAGCAGCTCCCGTCCCGAACGGCGGATCTGAAGGGTGAAGATCAGCCCCACCGTCACCACCCCGCCCACCAGCAGCCCGAACCACACCACGCTCGGCAAGGTCGACTCGGAGCTCTGCACCCGCGAGTGGCGGGCGTCGTCGGCGGCCGCGATGTGGTCCAGCAGCGGCTGGTAGGCCTGGGCCTGGAGTTCGGTGGCCGGGCTCTGGTGGGTGACGTCGCTGCGCAGCGTGCCGAGCAGCTCGGCGCCCTCGGCGGAGGCGTCCTTGCCGGAGGTCAGCCGGGGCCAGTCCACGGCGACGGTGTGGGAGACGTACGCGTCCACCTCGCCGCGGATCCGGTCGCGGACGGCAGCCGGGTAGACGTCGGCGCGCTGCGCGACCTCGTACAGCGACTGGGCCTCGCGGCGCACGCTGTCCTCGGCGGCGCCGCGGGCCTCCCAGACCCCGGCGATGGCCAGGCCCAGCACGATCGCGTAGACCACGCCGACCATCATCGTCATGTACTCGATGACGTCGGGGGTTTCGCTGGTGTCCTCGTCGGCTGCGACCCGGCGGTGCCGGATCAGCGTGCAGGCGAGGACGAGGGCGCAGACGAGCACCATGGCGATGGCCAGGACCAGCCATTCGGACACGAGGGATCTCCCGTTGGTGGTTCGGTGGGGATGGAATGCGGTGCGCGCGGGCTCAGCCGCGGCTCTTGGAACGGGGCCGCAGGGCGGCGGCCGCCAGCACGGCCGGGGTGGTGACGACCACCATGAGCATCATGGTGGACAGGCCGTCCGGGCCGCGCCGCTCCACGACGGACGAGCGGTACGGGCGCACGTGGAAGGCACTCACGGGCGCGGCCACCGCTGCGGCCCGGGGCGGAGCCGGGCTCTTCCCGGGCGCCGGCCCAGCCCCCGCGACGGCAGCCGCCGCGGGCGCCGGTGGCTCCGCCCGCCGGCCCCCCGCCTTCGCCGCCGGCCGCACGGGCTCCCGCCGCGGCGGTGCGGCGAGGGGCATCGGAGCCGACCCCCGCCCGGGGTGGTGCACGGTCGGCCGGACCGCGCCGGGCAGGAGGGCCCGTACCGGCGGCCGCGGCGAGGGCCGTACCGCGGGCGGGGAGGGTTCGGCGGCGGGCGGGGAGGGCCGGGCGGCGGGCGGCCGCGGCTGCCGGCTCGGCACGCACGCCTCCGCCCCGGCGCCGTCCTCGTCACCGCCGTGGCCGTGGCCGTGGCCGTGGTCGCCGGGGGTGTCGCCACGGCTGTGGCCACCGGTGTGGTCCGGGCGGTGGCCGTCGTCCGCGACCGCCACCTGGGCGTGCAGCGGGCCGAGCGCCGCCACCAGGCCCGCCCCGGCGAGGTACTGCCAAGCGGTCACCGCGCGTCCTTCCGTTCCGCAGCCGTTGAGTGGTGTCGGCTGAAGAAACGATCAGGGGACCGCTTCGATACGCTGCAGACGCGTCAAGATCCCCGGTGGAGGGATTACTTCAGGCCATCGGCGGCAGAAACCCGCTCAGGGGCCCCGGCGCCGCCGTCCGGGAGCGCGTCCGCGAGGATCCGCAGCGCCGCCTCCGACGGCGAGCCCGCCTCCGCGGTATAGGTGATCAACGACTGGTCGGGGTCGTCCGGCAGGTTCAGGCTCTCGTAGGCGAGGGTCAGTTCACCGACCACCGGATGCCTCAGGTGGTACCCGCCGTGGCTCTTGAGCCGGACCTCCTGCCGGGCCCAGAGCCCGGCGAACTCCGGGCTCCGCCCGCTCAGTTCCTCGATCAGCGCGGTGAACCGCCCGTCGTGCGGGTGGCGTCCGCGGTCCAGGCGGAGGTAGGCGACCAGGTCCCGCGCCTTGGCCTCCCAGTTGACGTACCGGCCGCGTACCCCGGGGTGCAGGAAGACCAGCCGGGCCTTGTTGCGCTGCTCCGGGGCCAGGGCGCCGAAATCGGTGATCAGGGCGGCGAAGAGCGGGTTCCAGGCGAGGATGTCGGTGCGCCGGCCGATGACGAACGCCGGGGTCTGCGGGATCGACTCCAGCAGCCTGCGCAGGCCGGGCCGGACCTCCTGAACCGCCGCGCCCTCGCCCTCCCCGCCCGCGGGCACACCGGCGCCGCGCCCCGTGGTACGCACCAGCCGGGTCAGGTGTGCGGTCTCGGTGGCGTCCAGGCGCAGGGCGCTCGCCACGGCCCCGAGGACGGCGTCGGAGACGTTCTCCGCGCGGCCCTGCTCGAAGCGGGTGTAGTAGTCCGCGCTCACTCCGGCGAGCTGTGCGAGCTCCTCGCGGCGCAGCCCCGGCACCCGGCGGCGGCCGCCCACGAAAGGCAGGCCCGTGTCCTCGGGGCGGATCCGGGCGCGCCGGGACCGCAGGAAGTCGCCGAGTTCCGCTTTCGGGCGTGTGGGTGTCATGTACGGATCCTATGAGGGGCCGGGCACCTTCCTCAGCCGAGGGAGAGGGCCGGTCCCGTGACCATGAGGCCGAGGTCGTGGCCCGCGTAGGCGAAGAAGGCGAAGATCACCAGGGCGGCCCCGCCGAGGGCCAGGTCCTTGAAGAAGTGGCTCTGCTCCGCCATCTTGGCCTGCGGATCCTTCTCGGCCCAGAAGCCGTGCATCAGCACGGCCGCCGAGAAGCAGAAGGCGGCGAGGAGGAGCGCCCCCAGGTCGGCCCACAGGCCGACGGCCACGCTGACCGCACCCGCCCCGAGCACCACTCCGCTGGCGAGGACGGCGGCGGTGGCGAAGGGGATCCCGCGCGAGGCGGTGTATCCGGCCATGGCCTTGGAACGGGTCAGATGGTTGACCGCGGACGTCGCGAAGAGGACGACGAACAGCACACGGCCGATCAGCACCAGAACGTCCATGACGACCTCCGAGGCGCATCGGGCTGCTCTCCCATGCGGATCCTGCCCCGATCAGGGCCGTTCACCCGCCCCGCGCGGTGATGCGGCGGCACGCGTGAGGGGCGCGGCCTCGGCAGGTCGCGCCCCTCACGGGTCGGCGTGTGCGTCCCGGGCGGTGCGGCCCGGCAGCGGGGGTCAGCCCGCCTCGGAACCACCGAAGCGCTCGCGGTAGGACTCCAGGTCCTCCTCGGTGATCTTCGCGAAGAGCACCGGCGGCACCGTGAACGGCGTCCCCGCCGGGACCGCGTCCAGCGAGCGGGCCTGCTCCGGGGTCACCCACGCCGCGGTGTCGTCGGCGAGCGCGAACGCGGAGCGCATGGCGCGCGCCGAGGCCGGGATGAACGGCTCGGACACCACCGAGTAGAGGTGGATCAGGTTCATCGCGGTGCGCAGGGTGAGGGCCGCGCCCTCCGGGTCGGTCTTGATCTCCAGCCAGGGGGCCTTCTCCTCCAGGTAGGAGTTGCCCGCCGACCACAGGGCGCGCAGGGCGGCCGCCGCCTTGCGGAACTGGGTGGTCTCCATGTGGCCCTCGTACTCGGCCAGCAGCTCGGCGATCTGCTCCCCGAGCCGGGTTTCGGCCTCGCCGGCCGCCGTGCCGGCCGGGACCTCGTCGCCGAAGCGCTTGCGGGAGAAGGAGAGCACGCGGTTGACGAAGTTGCCGAGGGTGTCGGCGAGGTCCTTGTTGACCGTGGCGGTGAAGTGCTCCCACGTGAAGGACGAGTCGTCGGACTCGGGCGCGTTGGCGATGAGGAAGTAGCGCCAGTAGTCGGCGGGGAGGATCTCCAGCGCCTGGTCGGTGAAGACGCCCCGCTTCTGCGAGGTGGAGAACTTGCCGCCGTAGTACGTCAGCCAGTTGAAGGCCTTGACGTAGTCGACCTTCTTCCACGGCTCGCGGGTGCCGAGCTCGGTGGCCGGGAACATCACCGTGTGGAACGGGACGTTGTCCTTGGCCATGAACTGCGTGTAGCGGACGTCGTCGGCCTCGTACCACCACGACTTCCAGTCGCGGGTGGCCGGGTCGAGGTCGGACCACTCCTTCGTCGAGCCGATGTACTCGACGGGGGCGTCGAACCAGACGTAGAAGACCTTGCCCTCGGCGGCCAGGTCGGGCCAGGTGTCGGCCGGGACGGGGACGCCCCAGTCGAGGTCGCGGGTGATCGCGCGGTCGTGCAGGCCCTCGGTCAGCCACTTGCGGGCGATGGAGGACGCCAGCTGGGGCCACTCCTCCTCGTGCTGCGCGACCCAGGCCTCGACCTCGTGCTGGAGCTTGGACTGCAGGAGGAAGAGGTGCTTGGTCTCGCGGACCTCCAGCTCGGTGGAGCCGGAGATCGCCGAGCGGGGCTCGATCAGGTCGGTGGGGTCGAGGACGCGGGTGCAGTTCTCGCACTGGTCGCCGCGGGCCTTGTCGTAGCCGCAGTGCGGGCAGGTGCCCTCGACGTAGCGGTCCGGCAGGAAGCGGCCGTCGACCGGCGAGTAGACCTGCCGGATCGCGCGCTCCTCGATGAAGCCGTTCTCCTGGAGCCGGCGGGCGAAGCGCTGGGTGATCTCGCGGTTCTGCGCGGAGGAGCTGCGGCCGAAGTAGTCGAAGGACAGCTCGAAGCCGTCGTAGACCGCCTTCTGCGCGTCGTGGGCCTGCGCGCAGAACTCGGCGACCGTGAGGCCGGCCTCCTTGGCGGCGAGCTCGGCCGGGGTGCCGTGCTCGTCGGTGGCGCAGATGTAGAGCACGTCGTGGCCGCGCTGGCGGAGGTACCGGGCGTACACGTCCGCCGGAAGCATCGACCCGACCATGTTGCCCAGGTGCTTGATCCCGTTGATGTAGGGAAGCGCGCTGGTGATCAGGTGTCGAGCCATCCTCGGATGCTCCATTCGTTGCATTATGCGGATTTATGCGGTGACAAACGTGCTGTGACGGATTGTGATCCGGTTCATCGTATCGAACCGCCGAAAGGCCCCGCGCCGCATTTCTGTGGGTGGACGTAACGCAAAAGCGAGGGAAGTGACCTCTGCGTCACGGCCCTCGCTCGTGGGTCATGGTACGTCACCGGCAGTGCGCCCCGTACGGCGCCCCGGGGGCCGCGGGCGGCCGGTGCATGGCGTCCCCGCTTGGCGAGGGCATATGCGTTTGCGCTGGTTGGAGCGGTGCGCGGTCGAAGTCTGTCACGAGTCGATCATCACCGACCGTAATCCTCCAGGTTTCTTCTCCTCGTTCCCCACCTGCGCCCTGACTGCCAGGCTGGCCGCGTACAGGGGATGAGGTGGAACGGTGAGCGATGGCGGACCAGAGGAGTCCGGTGGGGCCGTGGGACTGCCCAGCCGACGGCAGCGGCCGACACCCATGAGCCAGTGGGACCCGACCGCACGGTTGTCGTACTGGGCCTTCCACGCCAATCGGCGGCCCTCGTACATGCGCTTCGCGTATTTGCAGCTCGGCTCCGACGCGGCGGCCGAGGCCGCGGTGGACGCCACCTTCGACTCGATCATGAACGAGTGGCTACGCATGCTCCATATGGACCGCCTCGACGCCTACGCCTGGACCATCCTCAAGCAGCGGCTGGTCGACCGGCAGCACCTGCGCAGCCCGTGGCCCGAGCCCATGGACATCAGCGCCTTCGAGGCCGCGCTCAAGGAGGCCAACGCCGACCAGTACGAGGTCCTGACCGACACCATCCGCTTCTACTCGGCCGTCTCCCGGCTCGCCGAGCGCCAGCGCGACGCCGTGCTGCTGCGGTACGGGCTGCAGTGCACCCCGGGCGAGGCCGCCGCCGTCATGGGCGTCGACGAGGCCACCGTCCGCTCTCAGCTCGGCCAGGCCCACCGCCGGCTCGCCCGCCTGCTCGACACCTCCGCCGAATCATGAGGCGGCGGGAGGGCAAGGAGGAGCGCGGCGGCGACGCCACCCGCCGCTCCCTGGCCGAGTTCCTGGCCCGGGCGGGCGTCCGGGACCGCTATCCGCACTACGACCTCGGCGCTGCCGAGGCGCGGCTGCTGCGCGCCCCCCGCATGGGCGGCTGGGCGGCCCGCACCCGGCGGCGCGCCTACGGGTGGAGCGACCCCGTGCGGGACTGCCCGCTGGACGCGGAACGGGCCCGCCGCGACCTGAAGGCCGCCTGCCTGGCAGCGGTGTGCGCGCCGAGGGCGGAGGCACAGCTCGAAGCGTTCCTGGCCGGGGGGCCGACCGATCTGGGCGGTGCCCTGGTCTTCGGCTGCCTGCTGCACCTGGCCGGGCTGCGCGAGGGCGCGCGGTTCTGGTGGCAGTTCGCCGCCGGTTCCGGGACGGCCCGGACGGCGGTGGCCGCGTACTGCCTCTTCCTGGACCACTCCCGGCGCGGGGAGCACCACGACGCCCGGGTCTGGGCGCGCGAGCTGGGCCGCCGCGGTTTCCGGCCCGGGGGCCGGCGCGAACTGCGGGAGGTCCGGCTGTGCGCCCAGGCGGCCGTGCTCCGCCACGTCGACCAGCTCGACGATCCCGATCTGGGGCCGGTGCCGATGCCCCGGCCGGGGCTGACCTCCGTGCTGGCGGCGTTCCGGCCGCCGCCCCGGATGCAGCCGCAGCCGCCGCGGCCGGTCGCCGGGCCGCGGCGGCGCCCGGCCCTCGCGGCGGCCTCCCGGGGGCGCGCCCCGCGGGCCGGCACGAGCGAGGCCATGGCGGAGGCCCGCCGTGCCCTGGCCGTCGTACGGGTCCTGGAGAAGCACCCGCTGGGAGTCCGGGCCGGCCAGCTCGGGCGGGAGTCCGGGCTCGCCGAGGCGGAGCTGCGGCCTGTGCTGGCGATGCTGTGCGAGGAGGAGTACGCGTACCGCCCGGGGGCGGGGGTGTACGCGCGCGGGCCCGCGCTGGACCGGCTCGCCGCCCCGGGCGGCGGCGGCCTGGCGGGCCAGCTCCAGCGGACCCTGGCCCTGGCGCGGGACAGCGCGGGCGCGGCGGTGTACCTGAGCCGGTACGCCGAAGGCGAGGTCCGGATCACCCAGATGGCCGACGGGCCCGGGGCGCCGCCCGTGCAGGAGTGGGTGGACTTCCGGGCGGCCGCGCACGCCAGCGCCGTCGGCAAGTGCCTGCTCACCCAGCTCGACCCGGACCGCCGCCGTGACCACGTGGCCCGGCACCGGCCCGCGCGGCTGACCCCGCAGACGATCACCGACAGCCGCGTGCTGTTCACCGCCCTGGACGCGGTGGCTCCGGGCGCGCCCGTCTTCGACCTGCGCGAGTACTCCCCGGGCGTGGTCTGCTCGGCGGTCCCGATCGCCACCGGCGACGCGGCCGGCAGCCTGGCGCTCTCCCTTCCGGCGGCCCATGCGCACCGGCTGCACGAAGCGACGGAGGCTCTGCGCCGCAAGGCCGTTCCGGTGCTGCTGGCGCTGCTCCTGTCGGGGGCGATCCCGCCGGACGCCCCGGACGCCGCCGACGCCCCGGCGACGCCGGAGGCCGCGCCGGCCCCGACCGGGATCAGCCCGGAGACCCTGCGGCACTTCCGCCACGTGTTCCGGACCCCGCTGCCACGGCAGCGCCGCGGGGCGGCCGACCCGGCCGGCCCGCACCTGGTCAGCGACGCCGCCGCGGCGGCGGCGTACCTGTTCGAGGCCCTCCCGGACACCGGCCCGCCGCGGCTGGCCCTGCCCCACACCTTCGCCCCGCTCACCCCGGGCAGCCTGCCGGCCGCCGAAGGGCTGGTGGTCCTGAGCACCACCTGACCCACACGGCCCGCCAAGGCCGACGCCGAGCCGGTCACCGGCCACGGCCCGCCCGGCGGGTCCGCTCTGCCCGGCCTCGTCGGCCGCGGCGTCCGCTCTGCGCGGACCGGTGCCGCGCGGGGTTCAGCCCGCCCGGGTGAGGCGGTCCGCGCCCGAGAGGACGGCCGCCGCCAAGGCCTCCGCCGCGGCGGAGGAGTGCGGGCCTCGCAGCAGGGCGAACTCCACCGCGCCCAGCTCCGGCAGCCCGCCGACCCGTACCAGCCCCGGCGGGATCAGCCCGCGGGTATGGGCCATCACGCCCAGCCCCGCCCGGGCCGCGGCGACCAGCCCGCTCAGGCTGCCGCTGGTGCAGGCGATCCGCCAGGCCCGCCCCTCCCGCTCCAGCACCTCCAGGGCCCGGGCCCGGGTGATCCCCGGCGGCGGGAAGAGGATCAGCGGTACCGGGCGGTCCGGATCCACCCGCAGTCCCTCCGCCCCGATCCACACCATCCGGTCCCGCCAGACCAGCCGGCCCCGCTCGTCGCCCGGCCCCCGCCGCTTCGCCAGCACCAGGTCGAGCCGTCCCGCGTCCAGCCGTTCGTGCAGGGTCCCGGACAGCTCCACCGACAGCTCCAGGTCCACCTCCGGGTGCTCGTGCCGGAAGCCCTCCAGGATCTCCGGCAGCCGGGTCAGCACGAAGTCCTCCGACGCCCCGAACCGCAGCCTGCCGCGCAACCGCGTCCCGGTGAAGAAGGCCGCCGCCCGCTCGTGCGCTTCCAGGATGGTCCGGGCGAAGCCGAGCAGTGCCTCGCCGTCCTCCGTGAGTTCCACGCTGTGCGTGTCCCGCAGGAAGAGCGGCCGCCCGGTCGCCTCCTCCAGCCGCCGGACGTGCTGGCTGACCGTGGACTGCCGTACGCCGAGCCGGCCGGCGGCCTGGGTGAAGCTCAGCGTCTGGGCCACCGTGAGGAACGTGCGCAGCTGGACCGGGTCGTACACACCTCCAGCTTATTGCGGAACGCGATGGCAGTGAGAGCGGTATACGGGTTTCCCGATCACCGAGCGCCGCCCACGATGGGAACAGCCCTCGCCCGCCCGCACGACAGCAAGTGAGCCCTCCGTACATGCGCCGCCCGTCCTTCCCCGCCCGGCTGCCCCTGGACCCGTACGTCCTGGCCCTGCTCGCCACCGTCGGCCTCGCCGCCCTGCTCCCCGCGCGCGGTACGGCCGCCGCCGTGTCCGAGGGAGCCGCCACGGCGGCCGTGACCCTGCTCTTCTTCCTCTACGGCGCCCGCCTCTCCACCCGGGAGGCCCTCGACGGGCTGCGCCACTGGCGGCTCCACGTGACCGTGCTGGGCTGCACCTTCCTGCTCTTCCCGGTGCTCGGCCTGGCGACCGGATGGCTGGTCCCCGCCCTGCTGACCCCGGAGCTCCGGAGCGGGCTGCTCTTCCTCTGCCTGGTCCCCTCGACCATCCAGTCCTCCATCGCCTTCACCTCGATGGCCCGCGGCAACGTGCCCGCCGCGATCTGTGCCGGTTCGTTCTCCAGCCTCGCCGGGATCTTCCTGACCCCGCTGCTCGCCGCCGGGCTGCTCGGCAGCAGCGCGGGCGGCTTCTCCGCCGACTCCCTGGTCACGATCGTCTGCCGGCTCCTGCTGCCCTTCCTCCTCGGCCAGGCGCTGCGTCCGTGGGTCGGCGGGTTCCTCGTCCGCAACAAGAAGGTGCTCGGCCGCGTCGACCGCGGTTCGATCCTGCTCGTCGTCTACAGCGCCTTCAGCGCGGGCATGGCCGCGGGCATCTGGCACCAGGTCAGCCTTCCGCGGCTCGGTGCCCTGTTGGCGGTGGAGGCCGTGCTCCTCACCGTGATGCTGCTGGTCACCTGGTACGGGGCGGGGCGCCTCGGGTTCGGCCGCGCGGACCGCATCGCCATCCAGTTCGCCGGGTCGAAGAAGAGCCTGGCGGCCGGACTCCCCATGGCCAGCGTGCTGTTCGGGGCGCAGGCGAGCCTCGCGGTGCTGCCGCTGATGCTGTTCCACCAGATGCAGCTGATGGTGTGCGCGGTGCTGGCGCGGCGCCGCGCTCGGGAGGCCGATGCCGCCTCCGGGGCCGAACTCGGCGCCGGGCGTGTGGTGGAGGTCTCGCCCGGGTCCCAACACCCCGCCCCGCAGGCCCGGTAACGTGCGGCGGTGACCTGGATACGCCCGCTCGCCGCCCATGCCGAACGCCCCTGCACCCTGGTGGTGTGCCGCGGGTGCTGCTGCGGAGACCCCCGCAAGAACCCCGGCACCGACCACGCGGGCCAACTGGCCCGGCTGCGCGAGGCCGCGGCGGCTTCCGGTGGCCGGCTGGCGGTCCGTACGAGCGACTGCCTCGGCCCCTGCGCGCAGGCCAATGTCATCGTGGTCCAGCCCACCAGCGAGGCTCGTCGGCGGGGTGCCCGTGCGGCCTGGTTCGGCTGGGCGCTGGACGACACCGCCACGGACGAGGTCATCGCCTGGGCGGAATCCGGCGGTCCGGGCGTCACCCCCGTCCCGCCGACGCTGGACCTCCACCGCATCGACCCCCCGGACCCCAAGCCGGCTCCCACACGACGCGGCCGCCGCCGCTAGCACTCGCCGCCGCGGAGCTCCCGCTCGACCTGGTGGATGCAGGCCCGGACGTCGGCGGGGGGGCGGGCGAGCTTGCGATACGGGCCGATGTGCGCAGGGGACGGCACCTGCTCTCCGGTGGGCCCCGGCCCCTCACGCGTCGAGGAGGAGCCGTTCCTCTCCCGCGTAGATGTTCATGTCCGGGCCGCGCAGGAAGCCGACCAGGGTGAGGCCCGACTCCCGGGCCAGGTCCACCGCCAGGGAGGACGGGGCGGAGACGGCGGCCAGCACCGGGATGCCCGCCATGACGGCCTTCTGGGCGAGTTCGAAGGAGGCCCGGCCCGACACCAGCAGCACCGAGCCCGTCAGCGGCAGGCGGCCGTCCTGCAGGGCCCTGCCGATGATCTTGTCCACGGCGTTGTGCCGGCCCACGTCCTCCCGCAGGTCCAGCAGCTCGCCCTGCGCCGAGAACAGCCCGGCCGCGTGCAGGCCACCGGTCCGGTCGAAGACCTTCTGGGCCGCGCGCAGCCGGTCGGGCAGCTGCGCGAGGAGCTCCACGGGGATCCGTACCCCGTCGGAGGCGCCCTGGGGGAAGCGGGTGGCGGTGCGCACCGCGTCCAGGCTGGCCTTGCCGCACAGGCCGCAGGAGGAGGTGGTGTAGACGTTGCGCTCCAGCGTGAAGGCGGGCAGCTCGACGCCGGGGGCGAGCTGGACGTTGACCACGTTGTACGTGTTCGTGCCGTCGTCGGTGGCGCCCTCGCAGTAGGTCACGGCCCGTACGTCCGCGGGGGAGCCGAGCACGCCCTCGCTGACCAGGAAGCCGACGGCCAGGGCGAAGTCGTCGCCGGGGGTGCGCATGGTGATGGCCAGCGGTTTGCCGTTCAGGCGTATCTCCAGCGGCTCCTCCGCGGCCAGGGTGTCGGGGCGGACCCCGCTCACCCCGTTGCGCACCCGTACCACCCGACGGCGTTCGGTGACCCGTCCCATGCCGATCAGCCCGCCGTTCGTTCCGTGCTCGTTGCGCACCCGTGCGTGCGCCTGACGGGGCCCATTCTCGCGGATCCGCCGTCGGCGGGGCTCCCGGCAGGAAGATCCTCCGGAATCTCCAAATCCGAGGGCGGTAATCCTGTTGGTTCACGCGCACCCCTACCCACCGGTAGCAGGTCAAGCTGGGGCATCTGACTGCCGTATACAAGGGGGACCCCGCCCATGACAGGTTCACGCGTGGTGGCGCTTGGGCACTACCAGCCCGCCAAGGTGCTCACCAACGAGGACCTCGCGGCCATGGTCGAGACCAGCGACGAGTGGATCCGCTCGCGGGTCGGCATCAGGACCCGGCACATGGCGGGTCCGGACGAGCCGGTCGACGAGCTGGCGTTCCACGCCGCGGGCAAGGCCCTGGCCGGCGCGGGGCTGACCCCGGACGAGATCGACCTCGTGCTCGTGGCCACCTCCACCGCGATCGACCGGTCCCCCAACATGGCCGCCCGGGTGGCCGCCAAGCTGGGCATGGGCAGCAGCCCCGCCGTCATGGACCTCAACGTGGTCTGCTCGGGCTTCACGCACGCCCTGGCCACCGCCGACCACGCCATCCGGGCGGGCTCCGCCACCCGCGCCCTGGTCATCGGCGCGGACAAGATGACGGAGATCACCGACTGGAGCGACCGCACCACCTGCGTCCTGACCGGGGACGGGGCCGGCGCGGCCGTCGTCGAGGCGTGCGAGGAGCCCGGGATCGGCCCGGTCCTGTGGGGCTCGGTGCCCGAGATGGGCCACGCGGTCCGGATCGAGGGTTCGCCGCCGGTCTTCGCCCAGGAAGGGCAGTCCGTCTACCGCTGGACGACCAGCCAGCTGCCGCCGCTCGCCCGCAAGGTGTGCGAGAAGGCCGGCGTGGCCCCCGAGGAGCTGGCCGCGGTCGTCCTCCACCAGGCGAACCTGCGGATCATCGAGCCGCTGGCCCAGAAGATCGGCGCGGTCAACGCGGTCGTCGCCCGCGACGTGGTCGACTCCGGGAACACCTCGGCCGCCAGCATCCCGATGGCCCTGTCGAAGCTGGTGGAGCGCGGCGCGATCCCCTCGGGCGCCCCGGTCCTGCTCTTCGGCTTCGGCGGAAACCTCTCGTACGCCGGCCAGGTCATCCGCTGCCCGTAGGGTCTGCGGGGGCCGGGCAGGAGCGGGCTTCCGCCGCCAGCGCGGCCATCAGGACGACGACGAGGCCGAGCAGCTGCCACATCCCGGCGACCGCCGTGCCGAGCGGGATGGTGGCCAGGACGAGCACCGTGGCCGCCGTCCGGAAGCGGGCCGGGCCGATCCCGAGTACGGCCCGGAAAGCCAGGTCTCCGGCCAGGTAGACCGCCACCCCGCCGGCCAGGGCCACCGCCGGGCCGGGGTCGAGGTGCTCGCCGAGGTGCCCGATGGTCTTCTTGACCCCGGCGGCGAAGGCCGCGATGCCCAGCAGCATGGGCAGGAAGGCGTAGTAGTAGGCGAGCATCGCCAGCTTGAAACGCCGTTCGGGCGCCGTCTCGGCGAAGACCTCCTCGGCCCGCCCCTCGTCGCGTACGAAGTACATCCACCACAGGGCCGACGCGACGGCCAGGGCGAGGAAGGCACCCGCGGCGATGCCCGGGGACAGGGCCAGCGAGCCGACGCCGATGCCGATGGCGATCACCGACTCGCCGAAGACGATGATCAGCAGCAGTCCGTGGCGCTCCACGAGGTGGCCGGAGCTCATGCCGCCGAGCTGGTCGCTGACGGTGGTGGTCGTCCCCCCGGTGCTCGCGGCCTCCTTCGTCCCGCCGGCGGCGGCCCGCTGCACCACCTGCGGCACCAGGAACTGGATCAGCAGCGCGAGCAGCCACAGCCCCCACGAGGGCGGTCCGTCGAAGTACCCCGCGGCCGTCACCGCGAGCGCGCACAGCACGTTGGGCAGCGCGAACCACAGGACGCCCGCCCCGTGCGCCTGGGTGAAGAGCGCACTGTGCACGAGCACGACGCACAGGTAGCCGAGGCCGAAGGCGACCCCGCCGGCGCCGAACGCGGTCGGCACCGCGAGCGCGCACACGAGGAACGCGCCCATGGCCAGGATGAGGAGCACCCTGCGCGCCGTGCGGTCGGGCGGCACCTGGTTGGTCAGGTGTGCGTAGCCCCCGTACATCCAGAACAGCACGGTGAAGATCACGACGACCTGTCCCGCGCCCCGGAGGCTGAGGTCGTCGGCGAGCAGCACCGTCAGCTGCGTGATGGTGAAGACGAATACGAGATCGAAGAACAGCTCCAGCGTGCTGACGCGGTGCTCGGTTTCCATGCGCGGCTCCCCCGGCCTTCCGTCCTTGCGGCGCCCATCCGACCGGCTCGCCGCCCCGCGTGTCCAGCGGGATGCCGCATCCCGTCAGGTCCTGCGGGACATGCGTGCAGGTCAGCGAGCGGGCCCGGACCGAATACCTGGTCGGAAGCACCTCGATCCCCTGCTATTGTTGTCCTTGTCGCCGCGGGAAACCGGGGCCGACCACCGGTCCGGGTGGCGGAATGGCAGACGCGCTAGCTTGAGGTGCTAGTGCCCTTTATCGGGCGTGGGGGTTCAAGTCCCCCCTCGGACACAGAGCAGGAACCCCACTTCGGTGGGGTTTTTTGCGTTGTTCCCCGGGGGCCGCGGAGGCCGATCTCGTGGTGCGGCATCATGGGCGCACGGGGTCGGAGGGGAAGCAACGTGTCGTACGACGGGCCGGACGCCGGCAGGGTGATCGCCGGGCGCTACCGGCTGGAGAAGCGGCTGGGCAGAGGCGGCATGGGGACCGTCTGGCGGGCCTCCGACGAGCTGCTGGGGCGGCCCGTGGCCGTAAAGGAGCTGCACGTCGAGGGGGGCACCGACACCCGGGGGGCCCTGCGGGAGGCCCGGACCGTCGCGCAGGTCAGGCATGCACACGTCGTCGTGGTGCACGACGTGGTGGAGCACGACGGGCGGCCGCACATCGTCATGGAGCTCGTCGACGGCGGTTCGCTGGCCGACCGGCTCAGCGGCGACGGGCCGCTGGGCCCCGCCGAGACCGCCCGGATGGGGCTCGCCCTGCTCGGCGCGCTGACCGCGGCGCACGCGCGCGGGGTGCTGCACCGGGACGTCAAGCCCGCCAACGTCCTCATGGAGGCGGGCACCGGGCGGGTGGTGCTCACCGACTTCGGCATCGCGCGGCTCGCGGGGTCCACCACGATCAGTGAGACCGGTGCATTCGTCGGCTCGCCCGAGTACACCTCGCCCGAGCGGATGCAGGGGGCGTCCGCGGGTCCCGAGTCCGATCTGTGGTCGCTCGGGGTCCTGCTCTGCGCGGCGCTGACGGGCAAGTCGCCGTTCCACCGGGATTCGCTCGGCGGGGTGCTGCACGCCGTGGTGTACGACGAGATCCGGCCGCCGGCGCAGGCGGGGCCGCTGGCCCCGGTGATCCGCGGCCTGCTGGAGCGGCTCCCGGAGCGGCGGATGGGGGCGGCTGAGGCCGAGCGGCTGCTGTCGGCCTACGTGAGCACCGGAACGGTCCCCGCCGTCGGGCGGGTCCCGGCCCCGGCCCCGGCGTCCGGCTCCGCCGCCGCGGTCGGCTATGCGCCGACCGAGCACGTCACCCGGCCGTCCGCCCCCTCCCCGGAGCAGGCCCGGCAGGTGCCGCGAGTCCGGCCCGCCGCACGGGCGGGGCTGATCGCCGTGCTCCTCGTCATCGCCGTCGGCGGCGCGGTACTGCTGACCTCCCGCTTCGGTGACGGTGCGCGCGGGGCGACGGACTCCGCCGGTGCCGCTCCCCCGGCGCACTCCCCCGCCCCGTCGGCGCCGGGCACGCCCACGCGCGCAGCCACGGCCCCCGCGTCGGCGGCGGGCGCGACACCGAAGCCCGCGCCTGCCGGCTACCGGTCGGTGTCCGACGCGGAAGGCTTCAGCCTCGCCGTGCCCGCCGGCTTCCAGCGCACCACCGACGACCAGCGGGTCGTCTACGTGTCACCGGACGGTGCGTTCCGGATCGGCGTGAAGCTCCAGGCGGCGGCGCCCGCCGGGCCGGTCGGCGTGATGCGGCTCGCCCATGCGAACGGCCCGGCCACCAATCCCGGATACCGCGACGGCACGGTCGTCCCGACCACGCACGACGGACTGCCCGCCGCGCTCTGGGAGTTCACCTGGAACGGTTTCAGCGCCTCCGAGGGCGCCCGGCACACCTTCGACGTCTGCTGGGAGGACGACGGCCGCCTGTACGACGTGTGGGTGTCGGCGCCCGTCGGCCGGCTCGCCGAGGCGCGGAGCCACTTCGACACGGCCCTGGACTCCTTCGTTCCGGGCGGGCCCGCAGCCGCGAACCGCTGAGCACGCCAGCCCGCCCCCGAAACCGCGCACATGATCGGCGGGGCGTTCCGCGTTTCCGGACCGGCGCCGCGGGGAGTTTCCCTGGCGACCCGCCCTTCCCCCTCTGCCCCTGGGGAGGTCTTGTGGAGGTCTTCCCGCGGTGATCGACCGCGGGTGGGCGTGGGGTAGCGTCGCCGCGCTGCGGGGAGAGGAGCGGGGCATGCGCGAGATCACCGTCCCACCGGTCGTCACCGACCCACCCGTCGGCGGACTCGCCGACGTCGTCTTCCGGTACGCCCAGGAGGAGCCCGGCCGGATCGTGCTCGGGCGGAAGACCGGCGGGCTGTGGCAGGACGTGACCTCGGGGGAGTTCGCCGGGCAGGTGCTCGGGCTGGCGCGGGGGCTGCTGGCGCAGGGCGTGCGGTTCGGGGACCGGGTCGCCGTCATGTCCCGGACCCGGTACGAGTGGACCCTGTTCGACTTCGCGCTGTGGTCGGTCGGGGCCCAGCCGGTGCCCGTCTACCCGACCTCCTCCGCCGAGCAGGTGCACTGGATCCTGCAGGACTCCGACTGCGTCGCCTGCGTCGTGGAGGACGAGGACCAGGCCATGACCGTGGGGTCGGTGATCGAGGGGCTGCCCGGTCTGCGCAGGCTGTGGCAGCTCGACGCCGGGGCCGTCGACTCGCTGGTCGCGGACGGGCGGGGGGTCGACGAGGACGTGGTGCACCGCCACCGCCGCGCGGTCACGCCCGATGCCGTCGCCACCGTCATCTACACCTCGGGGACCACCGGGCGCCCCAAGGGCTGCGTGCTCACCCACGGCAATTTCATGTACGAGGCGGACACGATGGTGGCCCGCTGGGAGTCCGTCTTCCAGGCCGGGCCGGGGGAAACGCCCTCGACGCTGCTGTTCCTGCCGCTTGCGCACGTGTTCGGGAGGATGGTGGAGGTGGCGGCGGTCCGGGCCCGCGTGAAGCTCGGGCACCAGCCGGTGCTGGCGGCCGCCGAGCTGCTGCCGGACCTCGCCGCGTTCCGGCCGACGTTCGTGCTGGGGGTCCCGTACGTCTTCGAGAAGGTCTTCGCGGCGGCCCGGCGCAAGGCGGAGACGGAGGGCCGCACGAACGCCTTCGACCGGGCGGTGGAGACGGCCGTCCGGTACGCCGAGGCGCGTGAGCAGAAGGCCTTCGGCACCGGGCCGGGACCGTCGGCGGCGCTGCGCATGGAACACCAGCTCTTCGAGCGGCTGGTGTACGGGAAGGTCCGCGAGGCGATGGGCGGACGGGTCCGGCACGCCATGTCGGGCGGTTCGGCGATGTCGCGCCGGCTCGGGCTGTTCTTCGACGGCGCCGGGATCACCATCTTCGAGGGGTACGGGCTGACGGAGTCCAGCGCGGCGGCCACAGCCAACCCGCCGGGTGCCACCAAGTACGGCACGGTGGGCCTGCCGATCCCGGGCAGTACAGTGCACATCGCCGAGGACGGGGAGGTCTGGCTGCACGGTGGCCACGTCTTCTCCGGGTACCTGGGCGATCCGCGCGCCACGCAGGAGGTGCTGCGGGGCGGCTGGCTGGCGACCGGGGACCTCGGGAGGCTGGACGAGGACGGGTACCTCGTCATCACCGGGCGCAAGAAGGAGATCCTGGTGACCTCCAACGGCAAGAGCGTGTCGCCGACGGCCCTGGAGGAGCGGGTGCGTTCGCATCCCCTGGTCTCGCAGTGCGTGCTGGTGGGCAACGACCGGCCGTACGTGGCCGCGCTCCTCACGCTCGACATGGAGGGCGTCGCGCACTGGCTGTCGCTGCGCGGCCGACCGCAGCTGCCGGCCGCCCAGCTGGTCCACGACCCGGATCTGAAGGCGGAGGTGCGCCGTGCGGTGGTGGCCGCCAACACGCTGGTCTCGCAGGCCGAGGCCATCCGCACCTTCCGGGTGCTCGGGGAGCAGTTCACGGAGGAGCGGGGCCTGCTGACGCCCTCGCTGAAGCTGAAGCGGCGGGCGATCGAGAAGGCGTACGCGGTGGAGGTGGCGGCTCTCTACCAGGCGTGACCACCTGGCCCGCCACTCCCTGAGGGCTTTCTGACGAACCGTCACTTCGATGCCTTCCATCGTATTGACGCACCGTCAGCTCCCGCACAGAATGCGGGGATTCCGACCGGAGGGGATCCCCCATGCTGCGTCCGATCCGCGCCCTGGCCGCTGCCGCGGCGGCGCTCGCGCTCGTCTCCGCCTGCAACTCCGCCTCCAAGGCCACCTCCCCCGGCAAGCCGGACAGCGCCGCGGCCGCCAACTTCCGGGGGGTGACCGACCACTCGATCAGAGTCGGCGGCATCGTCTCCATGACCAGTGCCGGCGGCTACAGCAAGAAGGACACCGACCTCGGAGCCAGGGCCCGGTACATGCGGGCCAACGCCGAGGGCGGGATCAACGGGCGCAAGATCGAATACCTGGGCGCGGAGGACGACGGCCAAGACCCCGCCAAGAACCTGGCCGCCGCACGCAAGCTCGTCCAGCAGGACAAGGTCTTCGCGGTCGCGCCGATGAGCTCGGTCACCTTCTCCGGCGCCGACTTCCTGGAGCAGGAGAAGGTCCCCACGTTCGGCTGGGGCACCCTGCCCTCCTTCTGCGGCCCCCGGTACATCTACGGGTTCAACGGCTGCCTCGTCCCCTCCCCCGGCGGCACCCTCAACCAGACCTGGCCCGAGGGCATCGCCGCGCTCCTGGGCGGCGCCCGGGGCAAGTCGGTCGCGGTCATCGCCAATGACAGTGACGCCGGGAAGTTCGGCATCCGCACCTTCCAGCAGGGCTTCGCGAGCGCCGGGTTCACCGTCTCCTACGCCAAGGCCTCGGTACCGGGCACCGCGGTGCCGAGCGACTGGTCGGCGTACGTGAAGGAGATCCTGACCGCGAACGAAGGCAAGGCCCCCGACGCGGTCGTGTCGGTCATGCAGACCCCCAACAACATCGGTCTGTTCACCGCCCTCAAGCGCGCCGGGTACAAGGGCCTGCTCACCGACCCCACCGACTACGACCCGGGGCTGCTCGCCAAGGACGCCACCCGGCAGGCCCTCGACGGGGTGCACGTCCTGCTCCAGTTCGAGCCCTTCGAGTCGGACAGCCCGGCGATGACGCAGTTCAAGGCCGACGTCAAAGCGGCCTCGGGCGGCCAGGAGGTCCCCCTGAGCATGCACATGTTGACCGGGTACATGTCGGCGGACCTGTTCGTGTCCATCGCGCAGAAGGCGGGCAAGGACCTCACCGTCACGCACTTCCAGAACGCCGCGCAGAGCTTCTCCGACACCGGCACCCTCGTCGGCGACCGGGCCGAGCCCAAGGGGCAGAAGGACAGCTTCGGCTGCGGGGCACTGGTCCAACTGAAGAACGGGGCGTACGAGGTCTCCGTACCCTTCAAGTGCCACCCCCCGGTCCCGTTCAAGTAGGCCGGACCCATGGGAGAGCTGCTGGTCCTCGTCCTGAGCGGTCTGGTCTCCGGGGCCCTGTACGCGCTGCTCGCCACCGGGCTGGTGTTGTCGTACTCGGCGTCCGGGCTGTTCAACTTCGCGCACGGAGCCACCGCCTACCTGTGCGCGCTGGTCTTCCACGAGCTGCACTCCGGGCTCGGATGGCCGGCGGTCCCGGCCGCGCTGCTGGTCGTGGGCGTGCTGGCCCCCGGACTCGGCTGGGGACTGGACCGGCTGATGTTCCGGCGGCTCGCGCGGGTGGGGGAGACCGCGCAGATCGTGGCCACCATCGGGCTGCTGGTGGCGCTGCCCGCGGCCGGGCTGTGGGCGGTGGAGCTGCTGGCGGAAGCCGGAGCCCGGGTGGTCCCGGCGGAGAACCAGTTCGGCCTGCCGGGAGTGGGGCCGAGCCCCGCCGCCTCCTGGCAGGTCACGCACGGGGTCGGCATCGACTCCGACCAGCTGATCACCTGGGTGGTGACGGCGGTCGCGGCGGCGGCCCTGTGGGTGCTGATGCGGCACACCCGGCTCGGGCTGCGGTTGCGGGCGGCCGTGGACAACCGCTCGCTGACCGAACTGCGCGGGATCAGCGCCGACCGGCTGTCCTCGGTGGCGTGGATGATCTCCTCGGGGCTCGCGGGGCTGGCCGGGGTGCTGGCGACCCCGCTGCTGGGGCTGTCGGCCCACGACTTCACCCTGTTCCTCTTCGTCTCGGCCACGGCGGCCGCCCTCGGGCGGTTCGCCTCCGTACCGCTCGCCTTCGCGGGCGGGCTCGGCCTGGGGGTGCTGCAGAACCTGGTGGCCGGGTACGCGACCTTCGCCGAGTCCGTCACCGGGTTCCGGACGGCGGTGCCGTTCCTGGTGCTGTTCGGCGGGCTGCTGGTGCTGACCCGGCGGGCGCGGACGGCGGGGACCGCGGCGGTGGACACCCCGGCGGTGGACCACCTGGCCGGGGCCCGGTGGGGGCGGCGCTGGGGCGGGTGGGCCGTGGCCGCCGCCCTGCTGGCCACGGCCTTCTACACGGTGACCACGCCGTTCTGGAGCGGGCTGCTCGCGCAAGGGCTCGCCGTGGGGCTGGTGTTCATGTCCTTCACCGTGGTGACCGGCCTGGGGGCCATGGTCTCGCTGGCCCAGGCCACGTTCGTGACGGGGGCCGCGCTGGTCGCCGGGATGCTGATGAGCCGCGGCTGGCCGTTCGCCCTGGCCCTGGCGGTGGGGACGTGCGCCGCGGCGGCGCTGGGGACGCTGGCCGCCCTGCCGGCGCTGCGGCTGGGCGGCAGGTCGCTGGCCCTGGCCACCCTCGCCCTGGCGTTCCTCGCGGACCAGGTGCTCTTCCAGCTGCGGTGGCTGCGCAACGGTGATGCCGGGTGGTCCGTCCCCCGCCCGGTGTTCGGTCCGGTGGACCTCTCCGACGACCGGGCGCTGGGGGTGGCGCTGCTCGTCCTCGTCACCGCGGCCGCCGCCGCCCTGGGCGCCCTGCGCAACTCCCCCTCGGGCCGGGCGATGCTGGCCGTCCGGTCGGCGCCGGCGGCGGCGATGGCCTCGGGCGTGTCCGTACTGCGTACGAAGCTGCTGCTGTTCACGCTGTCGGCGCGGCTGGCCGGGTTCGGGGGCGTGCTGTACGCCTCGTACAACACCCGCATCACCGCGACCGACTTCACGGCGATGACGGGGCTGGTCTGGCTGGCGGTGGTGGTCGCGGCGGGGGTGCGGCGGCCGCAGTACGCGGTGGTGGCGGGGCTGGTGTACGCCGTGGCCCCGCGGGTGCTGGCGGACCACGTGACGGCCTCGGCACACCTGCCCGTGATCCTCTTCGGGCTGGCGGGTCTGGCCCTGGCCAACGACCCCGACGGGTACTGCGCGGCGGTTCCGGTCCGCCTGGCCCGCCGACGCGCCGCCCGCGCAGCCGGTACGGCCACCGCCGAGGCCGGTGCGGGCGCCGCGGAGGCCGGTACGGGCGCCGTCGGGAGCGGTGCGGGCGGCGGGGGGTCTCCCGGAGCGGTCCGGGGTTCCGGCGCCGCCGCCGCGGGGGTCCTGACCCCGGGGCCCGGGCCCGGGCGGAGGCCGGTTCGGGGAAGGGGCGGGGCGGGGGAAAGCCCCGCGGGGCCCGGCTCCGCAGCGCCCGCGCTGGAGCTGCGCGGCGTCAGCGCCGGGTACGACGGGGGGCTCGTCCTGCGCGGGGTGGACCTCCTCGTGCGGAAGGGGGAGATCCTGGCCCTGCTCGGACCCAACGGGGCCGGGAAGAGCACGGCCTGCCGCGTCGCCGCCGGGCTGCTGGACGTCACCGGCGGGAGCGTCCACGTGGGCGGGCGGGACCTGACCGGCCGGCGGGCCGTGGCCCGGGCGCGCGCCGGGGTGCTGCTCGCTCCGGAGGGCCGGGGCATCTTCCCCTCGCTCAGCATCGAGGAGAACCTGGCGCTGTACCTGAGGGACTCCGCCGAGCGGGACGCCGTGTACGGGCGTTTCCCCCGGCTGCGCGAGCGGCGGGGCGTCGCGGCGGGCGCGCTGTCCGGCGGGGAACAGCAGTTGCTGGCGCTCGCTCCGCTGCTCCAGCGGCCGCCCGCGGTACTGGTCGCCGACGAGCCCTCGCTCGGCCTCGCGCCGCGCGTCGTGGAGGAGGTGTACGTGCTGCTCACCGAACTGCGCGACGCCGGGACGGCGCTGCTGCTGGTGGAGGAGAAGGCAGCTGGGATCCTCGGGGTCGCGGACACGGTGGCCTGCCTCTCCCAGGGCCGGGTGTCCTGGTGCGGGCCGCGCGCGGAGGTGGAGGCCGACCGGCTCGCCGAGGCGTACCTGGGGACGGGCCGATGAGCGGCGGGGTGGTGCTGGAGGCGTCGGGGATCAGCGTCCGCTTCGGCGGGGTGCGGGCTCTGACGGGGGTGGACCTCGTCGTACGGGCCGGTGAGGTGTGCGGGCTGATCGGGCCGAACGGCGCCGGGAAGACGACGCTGTTCGACGTGCTGTCCGGGATCCGGCGCCCCGATCGGGGGCGGCTGCTGCTGGACGGGGAGGACATCACCCGCCGCTCCCCCGTGTGGCGGGCCCGGCACGGGATGCGCCGGACCTTCCAGCGCCAACAGCTGTTCGGGCAGCTCAGCGTCGCCGACAACGTACTCGTGGCGCAGGAGTGGCGGGGCGGCGGCGGTGGCTGGGCCGCGGATCTGGTCGGCTCGCCGACCCGGCGCCGCCGGGAGCGGGCGCGGCGGGAGCGGGGCGAGCGGGTCCTGCGGTCGTGCGGTGTCGGGGCGCTGGGGGCGGCGTACGCGGGCGGGCTGCCGGTCGGGCAGGCCAGGATGGTGGAACTGGCCCGCGCGGTGGCCGATCCGCCGCGGGTCCTGCTCCTCGACGAGCCGGCGTCCGGGATGTCCGCGCCCGAACGCGGGCAGCTCGCGGCGGTCGTGCGGCGGCTGGCCGGGGAGGGGTGCGCGGTGCTGCTGGTCGAGCACGACGTGGCCTTCGTGATGGAGCTGTGCGCCCGGGTGGTCGTCCTGGACCTCGGGACGGTCCTCGCCGAGGGGTCGGCGGCCGAGGTCCGGGCCGATCCGCTGGTGCGGGAGGCCTATCTGGGTGCCTCCTGACAGGCCGTCCGGGGAGCCGGTGCGGGGAAGCGGGAATAGGGTGCGGGGGAGGCCGGTTGCCGCCCGCGCAGCCGGCCGTACGGCCTCCGACGACCCGAGGGAACAGCCCGACGTGAACCAGGTCCCCGCCATCCCCGCCGTACGGCTCAACAACGGCGTCCTCATGCCCCGGCTCGGCTTCGGCGTCTGGCAGGTCCCGGACGCGGAGGCCGAGCAGGTGGTCGCCACTGCGCTCCCCGCGGGCTACCGGAGCATCGACACGGCGTCCGTCTACGGCAACGAGGCGGGCACGGGCCGGGCACTGGCCGCCGCCGGGGTACCGCGCGAGGAGCTGTTCGTCACAACCAAGCTGTGGAACGGGCCGTCCCGGCGCTGGGGGCGCGACGAGGTGCTGCGGGCCTTCGACGACTCGCTCGACCGGCTGGGCCTGGACCGGATCGACCTGTACCTGATCCACTGGCCGCGTCCGATGCGCGACGACTTCGTCCGCATCTGGAAGACCTTCGAGGAGATCGCGGCGAGCGGGCGGGCCCGGGCCGTCGGCGTGTCGAACTTCCGCCCGGTGGACCTGGAGCGGCTCGCGGCGGAGAGCGGTCTCGTCCCGGCGGTGAACCAGATCGAGCTGCACCCGCTGTTCCCGCAGCCCGAACTGCGGGCGCTGCACGCGCGTCACGGCATCGCCACCGAGGCCTGGTCCCCCCTGGGCCAGGGCAAGGAGCTGCTGACCCTTCCGGCGGTCGGCGCCGTCGCCGCCAAGCACGGGCGCTCCGCCGCGCAGGTGGTGCTGCGCTGGCACCTCCAGCTGGGCACCATCGCCATCCCGAAGTCGGTGACCCCCGCGCGGATCCGCGAGAACACCGAGATCTTCGATTTCGCGCTCGACGCCGAGGACCTCGCCGCGCTGGACGCCCTGGGCCGGGGCCCCGCGGCGCGGCGGATCGGGCCGGATCCCGCCGTCTTCGACGTCTGACCGGCGGGGTCCGCCCGAAGTCCCCGACGGGCCCCGCGCCGTCAGCCGCGCACGTAGCCGCGGATCCGGTACACGGGCTCCGCCCGCGGGGCGTCCGGGTCGGGCAGCAGCGCCAGCCGGGCCGCCAGCTCCCGCGGGGTGGTCCCGCGCGGACTGATCCGGGAGGCGTACCGGCCCGCGAGCAGCGCCTCGGCCGCCCCGCGGGGGGTGCGCCCTTGGCCGTGGCCGGTGAACCGGGCCTCGCCGTACGGTGTCAGGCCCGCCCGGGCCGCGTACGCCGACACGGTGTCGGCCGCGTCGGCGGGGGCGGTGGTCAGGTGGGGTGCGAGCAGCGCGTCGATGTCGCTGCCCACGTCGTGCGCGGCGTCCTTGTCCACCGTGGTGATGAACACCCCGCCGGGGCGCAGCACCCGGCCGGCTTCGGCGACCAGGTGCGCGACCGTGCCCGGTTCCCGCAGCAGGTGCAGCAGCCACACGGCGCTCACGGCGTCCAGCGACCGGGAGCGCAGCGGCAGCCGGGTCCCGGAGGCGAGCACCACCGGGACCCCCCGGCGCGCCGCCATGGCGGCCATGCCGTACGAGGCGTCCGCGCCGTACGTGCGCAGGCCGGGCCGGTTCAGCCGGGCGGTGACGATGCCCGTCCCGCAGCCGAGGTCGAGGAGCGTGCCCGCGGTGGCCGGGAGCAGGGCGAGGACCGCCCGGCCGGCGGCCTCGGCCCGCGGGGTGCCGCCGCGGGTGGCGTCGTAGGCCTGCGCCTCGGCGTCGTAGTCCAGCAGGGGCCCGGCCGGCGGCATCAGCTCGCGCCGTGGGCGGGGGCGAGGGCCTCCACGCGCTCCGCGAGCGCGAAGTCGGCCTCCGTCACCGTGTCGCCGGCGCTGTGCGTGTTCACCGACAGCCGGACCGTGTTGTAGCCGAGGGTCAGGTCCGAGTGGTGGTTCAACTCCTGCTGAACGGAGGAGATGTGGGCGACGAGGGCGCTGGCCGCGAAGTGCGTGCCCAGCCGGTAGGTGCGGACGATCCGGTCGTCTTCGAGCGACCAGCCGGGCAGTTCCCGCAACCGGTCCTCGATCTCCTTCTGCGAAAGCGGCTCACTCGGCATGCACCGGCTCCTTTTCCCCGTGACGTGGTGTCAAGGTTCCCACAGCGCGCGCCGGAGGGAAGCTTTCCCGCCATAGTGCGTGCGGGTAGTTCCGTGCCTTCCGGGGCCACGGCGCCACCCTTATGCTCCTGCGCCGGACGTGACTGTTACCGCCGGTAATGGACCTCAAGGGGGGCCTCTTCATGACGCGCACAGGCAGTTCCAGGCGCACCTTCCTCGCGGGGGCCGCGGCCACCGCCGGGGCCGTGGGGGTCTCCGGCGCGCTGCCCTCCCCCGCCCGCGCCGAGGACCGGGCGGCCGCGCCGGGTGCCCGGGCCGCCGCGCCGAACGGGCGCCGGGTCGCCGTCCTCGGCGGCGGGGTCGCCGGGCTGACCGCGGCCCACGAACTCGCCGAGCGGGGCTTCGCCGTCACCGTGTACGAGCGCCGCGCCCTGGGCGGCAAGGCCCGCAGCATGGACGTCCCGGGCAGCGCCCGCGGCGGACGGCGCCCGCTGCCCGCCGAGCACGGCTTCCGCTTCATCCCGGGCATCTACCACAACCTGCCCGACACCATGCGGCGCATCCCCTTCCCCGGCAACGCCCACGGCGTCTGGGACAACCTGGTCGCGCCGCCCGAGATGATGTTCGCCCGGGCCGCCGGCCGCGAGGACCTGCGCGCCCCCATCCCCTGGCCGGGCCAGTCGACGGCCGTCCTCACGCCGGACGAGATCCGCCGCGCCCTGACCGGCATCCTCCAGTCCGTGGTGCGGCTGCCCCTGCACGAGACCGCGTACTTCGTCGACCGGGTGCTGGTCTTCCTCACCAGCTGCGACGAGCGCCGCAACGAGGTCTGGGAGCACACCCCCTGGTGGGACTTCGTACGCGCGGCCCGGATGTCCACCGAGTACCAGCGCATCCTCGCGGTCGGCATCACCCGCAACATCGTGGCAACCAAGGCGGAGGAGGCCTCCACCCGTACGGTCGGCGCCCTCGGCGAGGCCTTCGTCTTCAACGCGCTGGGGCGCGGAGCCGACGGGCCGCCGGACCGGATCCTCAACCTGCCCACCAACGAGGCGTGGATCGACCCCTGGGAGGCCCATCTGCGGTCGCTGGGCGTGGAGTTCAGGATCGGCTGGACCGTGCAGGAGGTGCAGTACGGGGCCGGCCGCGTGAGCGGGGTCACGGTCCTGGACCCGACCGGCGCCCGGCAGACCGTGACCGCCGACCACTACGTGTCCGCGCTGCCCGTCGAGCACGCCCGCCGCACCTGGAGCGCCGCCCTGCGGGCCGCCGACCCGATGCTGGAGCGCTGCGACCGGCTGGAGACCGACTGGATGACGGGCATCCAGTTCTACCTGACCGAGCGTGCCCCGCTCGTCCACGGCCACCTGAACTGCATCGACTCGCCCTGGTCGTTGACGGCGATCCAGCAGGCGGAGCACTGGCCCGCGCGGGACTTCCCCGCCGACTACGGCGACGGGGTGGCGGTGGACTGCCTGTCCGTGGACATCTCGGACTGGGACAAGCCGGGGATCCTGTACGGGAAGACGGCCAAGCAGTGCACCCGCGAGGAGGTGGCCCGGGAGGTCTGGGCGCAGCTGAAGGCCTCGCTCAACGACACCGGGAAGACCCTGCTGAAGGACGGCGCCCTGCACTCCTGGTTCCTGGACCCGGGCGTGGACGGCCTGGGCACCCCGGACCCGACCAACCAGGACCAGCTGCTGATCCACCCGACGGGCACCTTCCACAACCGGCCGAGCGCGGGAACCCGCATCCCCAACTTCTTCCTCAGCGGGGACTACGTCGCCGTGGACATCGACCTGGCGACGATGGAGGGCGCCAACGCCTCCGCGCGTGCTGCGGTCAACGCCCTGCTGGACCGGGAGGGTTCCGCTGCGCAGCGCTGCCTGGTCGCACCGATGTACCGGGCGCCGGAGCTGGAACCGTCCAGGCGGCACGACCAGTGGCGCTACCGTCTCGGCCTGCGGAATGTCTTCGACGTGGGCTGAGCTGGGCCGACGCCCTCGACTACCGTCGTGGGCATGACCACCACGAGGCCCACGGTAGGCGCACTGCTCCGGACCTGGCGGGAGCGGCGCGGGATCAGCCAGCTGGAGCTGGCGGGCCGCGCCGGCTCCTCCTCGCGTCACATCAGCTTCATCGAGACCGGCCGGTCCCGGCCCAGCGAGGCGATGGTGCTGCGGCTCGCGGACCGGCTGGACGTACCGGTCAGGGAACGCAACGCCCTGCTGCTGGCGGCCGGTTACGCCCCGCACTACGCGCAGACCCCGCTGGACGACCCGGCCATGGGGACGCTGCGCGAGGGGCTGGAGCGCCTGCTGACCGGCTACGAGCCGTACCCGGCGCTGGTCGTGGACGCCACCTACCGCGTCGTCGCCGCCAACCGGGGCATCGCGATGCTGCTGGACGGCCTGCCCGGGCACCTGCTGGCCCCGCCGCTCAACGCCATGCGGATCACCCTGCACCCCGAGGGCCTTGCGCCGCGGATCCGCAATCTGAAGGAGTGGCGCGGGCACCTGCTGGCCCAGATGGAGCGGCAGATCGCCCTGGCCCGCTCCGCGCCGCTGCGGGCGCTGTACGAGGAGGTGGCGGCCTATCCGGTCCCCGACCGGCCGGGCGGCACCGAGCCCGACGAGGCGGTCCCCCACGTGGCGCTCCCGCTGGTGATCGAGCACGGCGGGCAGCTGCTCTCCTTCGTGTCGTCCATCGCCACCTTCAACACGCCGATGGACGTGACCGTCGCCGAGCTGGCCATCGAGACCTTCCTCCCGGCCGACCCGGCGACGGCGAAGTTCCTGCGCTCACTGGGTCCCTGAGTCCGCGGCCGAGCGCAGGGCGAGCTGCTGGCACGCCCCGAAGAGGGCGACGGTGACCGCCTGCACCGGGATCCACACCAGTCCCGCCGTGGTGGGGGCGCTCCACAGGAGCAGGGAGACCAGGCTGAGGGCCGCCCAGGCGTAGTTGGCCTCGATCACGCACCGCACCGGGAGGACCGGCGGGCGGCGGCGCGAGGCCAGCCGGCCGACGCCCGCGCCGAAGAGGGCCAGGAAGAGCCCCAGTTCGAACAGGGCGGTCTGGCCGACCCCGAGGAAGCGGCCGAGCGGGGCGGAGAAGGCGGCGTACGCGAGGCCGTTCCCGGTGGTGACCACGGCGTCGAGGGCGAGGAAGCGGCGCAGCGCGGTCTGCGGTGCGGTGGTGCGGGCGAAGCCGGCGAGCAGGGTTGCGGACATGGCGGATCAGCCTCCGTCGAGGTGGGCCGGGGTGGAATGGGCCGGGTCCCGGAACCGAGTGCACGGCTCCGGAAACCCGATGCCCCCACTCTGCCGCCGGGCCGCGGCCGGGTCGATTACCTGCGAGGTCATGCCCGGCCCGCGGGCCGGTGGAGCGCCCAACGTTCTTTGATCCGCATCGCAAGAAACGTTGGGGTTCTCCTGTCCCGCCGCGGAGCGGGAGGCTAGGCTTCACGCAGCCCGCAACGCTCGAACGTCCTCTCGACAGTGGAGACATCACGGTGCCAGCCGCCGCACGAACCGACCTCGCCGCGGCCTGGGCCCGTGTCGCGGCGCTGGCGGAGCGGTGTGGCCGGGACCCGGCCGACGTGCTGGATCCGGCCCGGCTGAGCCACCTGTCCGGCGTGGAACCCGCCCTCGTCCCGGGGGTGGTGGCCGGTACGGCGCCCGAGGAGGGCCTGTGCCCGCGGGTGCACCGGCGCTTCCTGCGGCTGCGCGCCACCCGGCGCGACAAGCACGGCCGGGAGTTCTCGCTCGCCGCCATCGCCGAGGAGTTCGACGCGCCCGGTGCCTCCCTGGGCCCGCTCAACGCGGGCACCGGCCTGCCCGGGCTGGGCCACGCGGCGGGAGTGCAGCGGTTCTTCGGGGTGTACGCCGGCTTCCTCCTCGCCGACAGCAAGAGCGCGGTGGAACGGGCCCTGGCCACCGCCTCGGGCACACCGGGCACCGCCCCGGGCGCCGCCGGCTCCGGCTCCGGCTCCGGCTCCGGCAGTGCGGACGACCTGGAGCACCTCTCGTACCTCACGGGCATGTCACCGCAGGCGATCCGGCTCACCCTCGACGGCAGGCCGCCGCAGCTGCCGCTGAAGGAGCAGGTCCGCAGGCGCTTCGAGCACCTGCGCCGCACCCGCCCGCGCGAGGACGGCCAGGCCCACTCGCTCGCCGCCATCGCCCAGTCCTTCGACGCGTCCGGGCAGTCGCTCACCCGCCTGGTGCGCGGCGAGGGCCTGCCCAGCCTGGCCGCCGCCGCCGGGATCCAGCGCTTCTACGGCGTCGAGAGCGGCTTCCTGCTGGCCGACGACGCCGAGGCGGTCGGCTGCGCGCTCACCTGCATCGAGCGCCAGCTCGAAGCCGCCGAGCGGGACGCGGAGAACCCGATGCTCGCGGTGTTGAGGGCGCACGACGTACGCAGCATCCTCACGCGGGCCGGCCGCCTCTCGCCTGCGGGCTGGAAGTCGCTGGCCGACCATCTGGACGACCTGCTGGCCCGCGAGGGCCAGCTCGGGCGTCCGCTCGCCGGCCGGGGGGATCCGGGGGGTGCGGTGCGCGAGCGGGAACTGGCTGCCGAGGGGGGAGCGCGATGAGGACCACACGGACCATGCGGAAGCTCGGCGAGGATCTGCTGGCGGACGCCCGCCTGACACCGCCCGCCGAGGCGGGCGAGATCATCGCGGGGCTGTGCGCCGCGTACGGCCGCAGGCGCGGGGGGCGGCCGGTGACGTTCCGGTTCGCCGGGTTCCCGCCCGACACGGCCAGCGGACTGTGGCTCCAGATGGCGGACCGCGACCTGCTCGTCATCGAGGAGCACACCCGGCCCGAGCACCAGCTCGTCATCGCCTGCCACGAGTTATGGCACGTGGAGGAAGGCGCCTGCGACCGGCACGGGCCGGGACCCGCCGTGGCCGCCCGGCTGACCGGCCCCGGCGGAGACCTCGGACGGCTGCTGGGGGCGGACGCCGGCCTGGGCGGCGTGGTCCGGCAGGCGGCCGCCCGCGCGGCCGGGGAGGATCCGGCCGAGATCCAGGCCGAGACCTTCGGCCTGTACCTCGGCAAGATCCTCAAGGCCTTCCTGCCGGCGCCCTGCGAAGAACAGTTCCCCGAGGCGATCGAACGCATCAAGACCTCCTTCGGCTGGGGACGTTGAGCGCACACCGGTGAGGCCACCCGGCACCTGGTCCCTGCTTCCCCCGCCCAGCACCTCCTCCGCCGCTGCGCCGAGCACGGCCCTGACAGAGAGCGCCTCACGATGAACCAGTCTTCCCCGCGCCGCCATGCCGTCGTCATCGGCGGCAGTCTGGCCGGTCTGCTCGCGGCGGCCGTCCTCGCGGAACACGCCACGGTCACCGTCATCGACGCGGACACGCTGCCCGAGGGGCCGGAGCCGCGGCGCGGGCTGCCCCAGGCCCGGCACGTGCACCTCCTGTGGTCGGGCGGGGCGCGCGCCATCGAGGCGATCCTGCCGGGCATCACCGGGGAATGGACGGCCGCGGGGGCGATGCGCCGCAGCCTGCCCACCGATCTGGTCACCAAGACCGCCCAGGGCTGGCTGCCGCGGCACCGCGAGATGCAGTTCAACATCTCGTGCAGCCGCGACCTCCTCGACGCGGTGGTCCGGGCCCGTGTCGTCGGACTGCCGGGCGTGAGCACCCTCCAGCAGACCAGGGTCCGCTCGCTGGAGGGCACGGCCGACCGGGTCACCGGCGTACGGGTCGACACCCCGCAGGAGAAGGGCCGGCTGGTCTCCGCCGACCTGGTGGTCGACGCGAGCGGGCGCGGCTCCCGGGCCCGTATCTGGCTCCAGGAGCTCGGGCTGAGCGGCATCCGGCAGGCCGAGGTGGATTCCGGGCTCGTCTACGCGACCCGGGTCTTCGAGGCGCCCGCCGGCGCGCACGCCATGGGCTTCCCGATCATCAACGTGCAGTCCGACCCGCGCGTGCCCGTACCCGGGCAGACGGCGACGATCGTGCCGATCGAGAACGGGCAGTGGCAGGCCACCCTGTCCGGCACCCGCGGCGGTCAGCCCACCTCCGACCCCGATGCCTTCGTCCCGTTCGCGAAGGGCGTCCGCGATCCGATCGTCGGTGAACTCCTGGAACACCGCAAGGCCTTGACGGACGTCACCGTCACCCAGGGCACCGCCAACCGGCGGCTCTACTTCGAGAAGGCCGACCTGCCCGACGGCTTCTTCGCGGTCGGCGACTCGGTCGCCACCTTCAACCCGCTGTACGGGCAGGGCATGACGGTCGCCGCCCAGGGCCTGCTGGCCGTACGCGCCCTGCTGCGCGCCAAGGGGCTCGCCCACCCGGCCATCGGCCGCGAGGCGCAGCGCGCGCTGGCCCCCCTCGTGTCCACGGCCTGGGACCTCGCCACCTCTCAGGACATCCTCTACCCCGGCGCCACCGGCATGAAGCCGCGGGCCGGAGCCGGTCTGCTGACCGCGTACGTCGACCGGCTGATGACCGGGGCCACCACCCGCCAGAGCCTGGCCCGCGCCCTCCTCCAGGTGATCACCATGAACAGCTCTCCCGCCTACTGGGTCCGCCCGTCCGTGGTGTGGGACGTCCTGCGGGCCTCGGACCGGGGCGCGCTGAAGGCGGCGCCGCTGACCGCCGCCGAGCGGGCCGTCGCGGGACTCGACCGGGACGCCGCCGCGGAGGCGGTGGAGCCGGCCGACCCCGTGGGGCCGGTGGGCCCCGTCGGCCAGGCCCGATGAGCGACAGCCTCATCCTGTACGTGCCGGGGGTGGTGATCGGCGTGGCCCTGCTGATCAAAGCGCCCACGCTGCGCCGCAGTTGGGGGCAGCCCACCGTGCGCGCCGTCTGCACGCTGCTGGCGGTCGGCACCCTCGTCATGTTCCTCGCGGCGCCGCCGACGATCGTCGCGGTCAACGAGCTGACCGGCATCGTCAACTTCTCGGCACCGCTGGTGTACAGCATGCTCACCGCGTTCTCGGGAGCCTGCATCGTGCTGATCCTGCACTGGGGCAGCCGCCCCACCCCCGGGGTGCGCCGGGCCACGCGCCTGACCATCGCCGCATACAGCGCCGTCGCGGTACTGATCGTCTCCCTCTTCTCCATGGGGGACGCACCGGTGGAACGGGTCCGCGACCTGGACACCTACTACGCCAACACCCCGTGGCTGCGGGAGATGATCGCCTGCTACCTGCTCGCGCACACCGTGGGCAGCACGACGCTGACCCTGCTGTGCTGGACGTGGATGCGGCGGGTGTCCCCCTCGATGCGCCCGCTGCGCACCGGGCTGGCGCTGGTCATGCTCGGCGGGGCGCTGGACGTGGGCTTCCTGGTCGCGAAGTGGGCCGCCGTCGGTGCCCGCTGGAGCGGGCGCGACTGGGACGACCTGTCCACGTACGTGGCGCCGCCGCTCGGCGCCGCGGCGGCCCTGCTGCTGGGGAGCGGGTTCATCGTGCCGCTGATCGGCGGGTCGGCGGCCTGGCGCGATTTCAGCCGGTACCGGCGGCTGTACCCGCTGTGGAAGGCGCTGCGCGGGTTCGCGGCGTCCAGTGCGCAGACCGTGCCGCTCACCTGGTGGTCGCCGGTCGGCATCCGGCTGATCCACCGGGAGTCGGTGATCGACGACGGGATCCTGGCCCTGGCGAGCTGGTTCGACCCCGCCGTGCGGTGCGCCGCGTACGAGACCGCGCGCGGAGAGGGGCTCGGCGAGCAGCGGGCCGCGATCGTCGCCGACGCGGCGATGCTGGCGGCGGCGTGCCGGCGCCGGGAGGTGGCGGATCTGGCGGCGGCCCGGGAGGGAGCCGCCGCCCAGGGCCCTGCCGATCCGCACCGCCTGGACTCCCGGCCGCTGGCGGCGCTGGCGTGGGAGTTCCGCAGGTCCCCGATCGTGGCGGCCGCCCGCCGGGACGTCTGCGGCCGCCCCTAGGGGCTGCGCCCCGGCGCAGGGTCCGGGGCGCGGCGTGGCCGGGAGCGGCGGCGCCGGCGTCAGAGGTCGGCGAGCGCGAGGCCGGCCTGGGCGGCGGCCGCCTGCACGGTCTGCTCCAGGAGCACGGCGATGGTCATCGGGCCGACCCCGCCGGGAACCGGGGTGATCAGCGAGGCACGGGCGGCGGCGGACTCGAAGTGGACGTCGCCGACGTTGCCCTCGTTGTACCCGGCGTCCAGGACCACCGCGCCCGGCTTGATGTCCTCGCCCCGGATGAACTCGGCCTTGCCGACCGCGGCGACCAGCACGTCGGCCTGGCGCACGATCGAGGACAGGTCCCGGGTGCGGGAGTGGCAGTAGGTGACGGTGGCGTTCTGCTCCAGCAGCAGCATGCCGGCCGGCTTGCCGAGGATGGCGCTGCGGCCGACGACGACGGCGTGCTTGCCGGTGAGGTCCACGTCGTACTCGGCGAGCAGGCGCATGATGCCGCCGGGGGTGCAGGAGACGAAGCCCGGCAGTCCGAAGCCCATGGCGGCGAAGGAGTGCATGGTGACGCCGTCGACGTCCTTGCCCGGGGCGATGGCCTCGAAGGCGGCCCGCTCGTCGATGTGGTGCGGGACGGGGTGCTGCAGGAGGATGCCGCTGATCTCCGGGTCCTCGGAGAGGGCGGTGATCGCGGCGACGAGCTCCTCGGTGGTGGTCTCGGCGGGCAGCTCCACGTGGCGGGAGGTGATCCCGGCCTTGGCACAGCGGTTCTGCTTCATGCGGACGTAGGTGACGGAGGCGGGGTCCTCGCCGACCAGCACGGTCGCGAGGCAGGGCGCGGTGCCGGTGCGCTCGGTGAGCTTCGCCGCGTGGGCCGCGGTCTGCTCCGAGATACGGCGGGCGAGGGCGGTGCCGTCCATGAGCCGGGCGGTCTGCGCCTGCTCACCGGTCGGGGCCTGCGGAACGGACTGGGCAGTCGTCATGGGGTCTCCTGAGCGTCGCTGCGGGATCGCGGTTCGCCCAGGCGCGCGGCAGTCGGCGCACGGGGGTGCGCCGGGCCGCTCCCCGGTGGTGATCCACCCGAACGCCAGTCACGGCCCGGTCCCACTCTAATCGACGCGGACGCCGGTCCACCGGGGAAGGCGCGGAGACCACCCACAAGCGGTCAAACCGGTGGATCACCGGCGCTCCGGCTGGGACGATGGGGCCATGACACGCACCTTCGACCACCTCGTGGCCGAGGCGGAGTCCGTCTCCGTGGACGGATGGGACTTCTCCTGGCTGGACGGGCGGGCCACCGAGCAGCGCCCCTCCTGGGGCTACCACCGGCTGCTGGGCGAGCGCCTCGCCCGGGTCCGCTCCGCCCTCGACGTACAGACCGGCGGCGGAGAGGTGCTGGCCGGGGTGCCCGCCCTGCCGAGGCTGATGGTGGCCACCGAGTCCTGGCCGCCGAACATCGAGAAGGCGACCCGGCTGCTGCACCCGCTCGGCGCGGTCGTGGTCGCCGACTCCGACGAGCCGCCCCTGCCGTTCGGCGACGCGGCCTTCGAGCTCGTCACCAGCCGGCACCCGGTGACCGTCTGGTGGGAGGAGATCGCCCGGGTGCTGCAGCCGGGCGGCACCTACCTGTCCCAGCAGGTCGGGCCGGCGAGCGTCTTCGAGCTGGTCGAGTACTTCCTCGGACCGCAGCCGGAGGAGGTCCGGCGGGCCCGGCACCCCGAGGACGCGGTCGCCGGAGCCGGCAAGGCCGGCCTTGAAGTGGTGGACCTGCGCTCCGAAAGACTGCGTACGGAGTTCCACGACATCGGAGCCGTGATCTACTTTCTCCGGAAGGTGATCTGGATGGTGCCCGGCTTCACGGTCGGGCAGTACCGGGACCGGCTGCGAGAGCTCCACGAACAGATCGAACGCGAAGGCCCGTTCGTGGCGCACACCGCCCGTTTCCTCATCGAAGCCCGCAAATCGGGCTGACGGGGGAGGCGGAGGAGGCGCGGACGGATCCCCAGCGGATCGGTTGCCCGCCCACAGCGTGGCGCAGGTCACTCAATTCAGCGCGTAACGAATCGACTCGGGCATGCGATGAACCGACAGGTGTCCTCGCGCGGCCCCGGAATACAGACCCCGCCGGGTCTGTTTTCCCGAGTCCGCGCGATGATGTCCCGCCCACTCCCTATCTGTTCGCAACGAGAGGCTCCTTGTGTCGCTCAGCCCGTCCCGTACGTTCCCTCCGGAGATCGCCGAATCGGAGGCCCTCGTCGCGCTCGTCGAGCGCGGCCGCGAGCAGGGTCACATCAACGGTGACGACGTGCGCCAGGCCTTCGAGGCAGGCCGCATCCCGGTGGACCAGTGGAAGCGGGTCCTGCGCAGCCTGAACCAGGTCCTGGACGAGGAGGGTGTCGCGCTGCACGTCAGCGCCGCGCCCGCCACGAAGGCTGCCGCCAAGAAGCCCCGCAAGGCGGCCGCTGCGCCTGCCCGCACCGTGACCAAGAAGGCGGCCGCCGCGCCGCGCCCCATCGGCGCCCGCAAGGCCTCGGCCGCCGCCACGGCGCCCGCCGCCGCGGCGGCGATACCCGCTGCGGCGACCGCGCCCGCCGCGGAAGAGGTGTCGGCCGAGGCCGCCGCCGAGCCGAAGAAGCGGACGGTCAAGAAGACCGCCGCGAAGAAGACCGCGGTCAAGAAGACCGCCGCGGCCAAGAAGACCACCGCCAAGGACGCCGACGAGGGCGAGACCCCGGTCATCGAGGGCGAGGACTGGGCTGCCGAGGACCTCGTCGACGACGTCGAGGAGGAGGCGCCCAAGGCGGGCGGCGCCCAGGGCTTCGTCCTGTCCGACGACGACGAGGACGACGCCCCGGCGCAGACGGTCATGGTGGCCGGTGCCACCGCCGACCCCGTCAAGGACTACCTGAAGCTGATCGGCAAGGTGCCGCTGCTCAACGCCGAGCAGGAGGTCGAGCTCGCCAAGCGGATCGAGGCCGGACTCTTCTCCGAGTACAAGCTCGAAGAAGAGGAGGACCACAAGCCCGCCTACCGTCGCGAGCTGGAGATCCTGGTCGAGGACGGCCGCCGTGCCAAGAACCACCTGCTGGAGGCCAACCTCCGCCTCGTGGTCTCGCTGGCCAAGCGCTACACCGGCCGCGGCATGCTCTTCCTGGACCTGATCCAGGAGGGCAACGTCGGCCTGATCCGTGCCGTCGAGAAGTTCGACTACACCAAGGGCTTCAAGTTCTCCACCTACGCGACCTGGTGGATCCGGCAGGCGATCACCCGTGCCATGGCCGACCAGTCCCGCACCATCCGCATCCCGGTGCACATGGTCGAGATCATCAACAAGCTCGCCCGCGTGCAGCGCCAGATGCTCCAGGACCTCGGCCGGGAGCCCACTCCGGAGGAGCTGGGCAAGGAGCTCGACATGACCCCCGAGAAGGTCATCGAGGTCCAGAAGTACGGCCGCGAGCCGATCTCCCTGCACACCCCGCTGGGTGAGGAGGGCGACAGCGAGTTCGGTGACCTCATCGAGGACTCCGAGGCGGTCGTCCCGGCCGACGCGGTCTCCTTCACCTTCCTCCAGGAGCAGCTCCAGTCCATCCTGGGCACGCTCTCCGAGCGGGAGGCGGGCGTGGTCTCCATGCGGTACGGCCTCAACGACGGCCAGCCGAAGACGCTGGACGAGATCGGCCGCGTGTACGGGGTCACCCGTGAGCGGATCCGCCAGATCGAGTCCAAGACGATGTCGAAGCTGCGCCACCCGTCCCGCTCCCAGGTGCTGCGCGACTACCTGGACTGAGCCGTCGGGCGGGCACCCTGCGGACCGGGCGTATGCGCCCGATCCGCAGGGTGCCCGTGCACCGGGGCCCGTCAGGACCCCGGCCCCTGTCCGTGCCTAGGCGTGTTCGAGCAGGTGCTTGAGCTTCTCCTCGCTGCGGGGCATCTCCTTGCGGGCGAACGGCTTGACCATCAGGGGGGCGATGACCTTGCCGATGCCGTGACCCTCGAAGTCGAGGGCCAGGGTGACGCGCGAGCGCCTGCCGTCGTCGAGCGGTTCGATGGTCCCGCGCACGTCGCCGCGCACGCGGCCGTCGACTCCGTGGATGTGCCAGCTCCGCGGCGGGTCGAGCTCCATGACCACCATGGTCATCGGGAACCGCCGCCCGCCCATCCGGCGGGTGACGGCGAGGCGCTGCCCCACGTGCGGCGGCGCGCCGTCGAGCGGGCGGGCCGAGACCGCGCTCGCCTGCCACTCCGGCAGGTGCGTGGCATCCGTGAGGTAGGTGTAGACCTCTTCGGGACGGCGGGCGATGTCGATGCTCTGTCTGATCGCGGACATGGCGACCCCTCACTGCCCCCTGCCGGCTCCCCGTCTGTTCCCGGTTCCTGTCCGGACTCCACGCTACTCCGCAGGTCAGACGGCAGCGCGCTGCCTGCGCGCGGACATCGCGGCGTAGCCGAGGACGCCGGCGAACAGGAACAGCACGCCCTGGTAGACGGCCGCATGGCCCGAGCCCGCCACCAGCCACATCGAGAACGCGAAGGCGAGGACGGCGAGGGCCCCGTCGCGCAGCAGTCGGCCGCGGTCGGCGCGCGCGGACTGCCCGGACAGCAGGAAGTAGACCTGCGCGGCGGTGGAGAGCAGGTACGGGACGGTCGCCGTGAAGGTGGTGACCAGGACGAGGACCTCGAAGACGCCGTCCGCGCCCACGGCGTAGTTGTAGACGGTCAGGCCGGAGGCCAGGACGGCGGTGACGAGCACGCCGGCGACGGGGACGCCCCGCTTGCGCGTCTCGAAGACCTTCGGGAAGAGCCCGTCCTTGGCGGCGGCGTACGGGGTCTGCGCGCTGAGCAGCGTCCAGCCGTTGAGCGCGCCGACCATCGAGACGACCGCGGCGCAGGCCACCAGGGTGCCGCCCCAGGTGCCGCCGAACATGGCGTTCACGGCGTCGGTGAACGGGGCCTGCGAGGCGACCAGCCGGTCGTGGGCGACCAGGCCGAAGACGGCGAGGGTGCCGAGCAGGTAGACGAGGGCCGCCCCGGCCGTGCCGAGGACGGTGGCCCGGCCGACGTTGCGGGCCGGGTCGCGGACCTCCCCCGCACTGACGGCGGCCGACTCCACGCCGAGGTAGCTGAAGAGCAGGATCGCCGCGCAGGCGGAGACCGCACCGGCCGGGCTCTGCCCGGTCGCCCGGAAGGGGCCGAGGTTCGCCGGGTCGAAGAAGAACAGGCCGCCCACGGCCACCAGCAGCAGCGGGGCGAACTTCAGGACGGTGGAGACCAGTTGGACCGCGCCCACGTACCGGGTGCCGGCCAGGTTGGCCAGCGCGGGGAGCCACTGGACGGTGAGCGCGGCCAGGCACATCGCCGCCTTGTGCTGTCCGACGGCCGGGAAGAGCACGGCCAGGTAGCCGACGGCGGCGACCGCGAGGGCCGCGTTGGAGACCCAGGTGGTGATCCAGTAGCTCCAGGCCGCGAGGAAGCCGGCGAAGTCGCCGAACGCCTCGCGGGCGTACACGTAGGGGCCGCCGGTCTGCGGGAGGTGTGCGGCGAGCCGGCCGAAGACCAGGGCGAGGGCGATCGCCCCGACGGTGAGCACCCCGAACGCGAGGAGGCTGATCGTGCCGAACGGCGCGACCGAGGCGGGCAGCAGGAAGATGCCGCCACCGATGATGTTGCCCATGACCAGGCAGGTCGCGACGGGGAGGCCGAAACGCCGGGCGTGCGGGCCGGCCGTCGTGTCGGCCGTGGTGGGGGCGGGGGCGTGGAGGGTGGTGCTCACGGGTGGTGCGCCTCGGGTGTTTCACATGCTGGACGGGTCGACACATCGTCGGCCACGCACCAACCCGCGCCAAATCAGCGGTTTTCGTCCTGTACGGGCACGGCTGCGGACGGAAAGGCTCCGTTCGATGCGGCTTCCTGCCGTGGATCCTGCAGCGGCACCTGCGGCCCGTCGCCCTCCCGCAGCCAGCGCCGCAGCACCCGGTGCACCGCCTCCGCACCCACCAGCTCCGCGCCGTCCGCCTGCGCGTCCCCGGCTCCCGCGGCGCCCTCCTCCGCCCAGGGCTGCGACAGCACCGTGGGCCACATCAGGAAGGCGTGCCCCTGCTCCCCGCCCAGACCCCCGTGCGAGCCGATCTGCTCCTCGAAGGCGTGCACCGTCCCCGTGAGCGGGTCGTACGCCGAGTTCACCATGACGTCCGCCACGTGCGGGAAGCCGTCGGTCCGCCGGACGGCCTCCACCGCCCCCGGCCCGAACGGCGCCAGCAGCTCCGCCGCGTCCGGCTCGTCCAGCCGGGCCACCGCCCCGCCCGGCCCCAGCACCTCCCCGTCCACCAGGAGGAACCCCACCCCCGGATGGTTGGCCAGGGTCGCCAGCAGGGCCGGGTGCGCCCGCTCGATCTGTTCGCGGGTCGCGCGGCCCGGCAGGTCCGGGAAGGAGATCAGCCCGAGATTCCCGGAGGCCAGCACCACCGGGTCCGGCCCCCGCACCGGATGCGCCTGCTCCCCCTCCTCCACCGGCCGGTGGAGTGCGGCGAGAACGGCGGCACGGGCCTCGGCGCCGCTGGGCGAGCGGCCCGCCCGGCGGGAGACCGGGAGGCCGCAGCCCGCCCGGACCAGGTCCTTCAGGGTCAGCCCGTACCGGGCGAGGAAGGTCTCCCCCGGGCTCTGGCCGTGGTCCGACAGCAGCACGATCCGGTACTCCCGCGGCGCGTGCTCGGCGACCCGGGCCAGGAGCGCGAGGCTGCGGTCGATACGGGCCAGCACCTGGTCGGTGTCCCGCCCGCGGGGCCCCGAGTGGTGGGCGACCTCGTCGTAGCCGACCAGGTCCGCGTAGATCGCCGTACGTCCCGCCAGCATGTCGCCGATCACGGCCGCGACGACGACGTCCCGCTCGACCACCGTGGCGAAGGCCCGGATCAGCGGGTACAGCCCGCCCCGCGCCACCCTCGGCTGCTCCCTGCGCAGCCGGGCCCGCAACGACTGCCCGACCTCCCGCACCACCTCCGCGGCGAAGGACAGCGCGGTGCGGACGGCGTTGGCCGGATCGGAGAAGTACGCGAAGTAGCCCGCGCGGGACCGGTTCGCCCGGCCCCGCCGCGCCGACACCGACAGCACCAGCGCCAGCTGGTCGGCGCCGCCGCTGAACAGGTTGCCGCGGCCGGCCCCGTCCAGGGTGAGCAGTCCGCCGTCGCCGGTGCGGGCGATCGCACGCCGCTGCAGCTCGGCGGCGCTGGTCGGCCGGTTGCAGACCACCACCTCCCCGGTGTCCTTCTCGTACCAGCGGAACGCGGGCACGTCGAAGGCGGAGCCGTGCAGGATGCCGAGCTGGCTGGCTCCGGTCTGGCTGGACCAGTCGGTGCGCCAGGAGGTGAGGCGGTGGCTGCCGTCGAGCCAGCGGGCGACGGTGGGCATCACGCCGCTGCCCGCGGCGTGGCGCAACGCCTCGTACCCGACGCCGTCGAGCTGGAGCATGAGCACGCCGGGCGTTGCCGCGCCGGGCTCGCCGCGGCCGCCTCGGGCGCGGCGGCGGGCGGCGAGCCGGTAGAGCCTGCGCCGGTACGCCTCGTCGTCGCGCACCGCGAGCGCCGTCGAGGTCGCCGATGCGACGGCGGACATCACGGCGGCCACCACGACGGCGGTCTCGGGGGCCGCCTCGCCGCGCCCGGAGGGGATCAGGCTGAGCGCGATCAGCAGCAGTGAGCCGTTGAGGAAGAAGACCAGCAGGCCGAGCACCAGGGCGGGCACCAGCAGCAGGGCCCGCACCAGCAGCGGCCACACGAGGGCGCTCAGCAGCCCGAAGGCCCCCGCCCCCCAGGCCGCGGTCAGCCCGATCTGCGTGACGCTGTCGTCGTCGCCGGAGCGCAGCCGGAAGTCGGGGAGGAGCAGGGCCAGGGCGAGCAGGGTGAGGGTGGACACCGCCCAGACGAGCAGCACCCGTGCCAGGGCGCTGCCCGTGGTCCGCCACCGTCCTCGCCGCACGCCGTACCCGCCTCGTGTCTTCCCACCGGGAAGATGCCCCCGGGCCCGCGCCGCACACGCGGTCCGCGCCGCCTCGTCCGGCGGCGCACGGGAGGCGGGCGGCGCTCAGGTGCCGTCGTAGCCGGCGGTCGGCATGGACAGCCGCCGGTGGACCTCGGCCTTCATCGCGGAGGTGTACCGCGGCTCGTCGAGCCCGGCGGTCTCCAGCCGTACGCCGCGCCGCCTGCACTCGGCGGTGAACTCCTCGACGGAGCGCAGGGCGCGCGCCAGGACCCGCTGGTTGGGGGCGACGAACAGGTCGATCTGCCCCGAGTCGACGTCGCACCAGATACCGCAGTGGTCGGCCCGCAGCCCGTAGAAGAGCAGCTCCCTCGTCACCACGTAGCCGTGGTCGGCGGCCCAGCGCGCGCACATGGCGTGCTGGCTGCGCGTGTCCACGGCGAAGGGGTCGGCGTCCAGATCCTCAAGCGGGGCCAGGCTGGCGATCGCGGCCACGCGCAGCTCATCCATGCCGCCCGACCCTACTCCGATCGGCCGCCCGCGAGGAGGGGGCGGACCCCTCCGGTTCGGGGCGTACGAGCGGGGCAGGATCTAGGCTCGACCGTGAGCGGGAGGAGGGCCGGGCCGGTGGAGATCACCTGGTGGGGGCATGCCACCTGCACGGTCGAGGATTCCGGTGTCCGGCTGCTGACGGACCCGCTGTTCGCCCGGCGCCTGGCACATCTGCGGCGGCGGCGCGGGGCGGTGCCCCCGCCGGAGGCCGCGGAGGCGGACGTGGTGCTGGTGTCGCACCTGCACGCGGACCATCTGCACCTGCCGTCGCTGGCGCGGCTGGCGCCCGGGACCCGGCTGCTGGTGCCGCGCGGCGCGCGCCGGGCCGTGCCGGGGCTGGTCCGGGTGGCGGGGGCGCGCGGGCTGGTGGTGACGGAGGTGGCCCCGGGCGACGAGGTCGGCGTCCGGGAGGGCGTGCGGGTACGGGCGGTGCGGGCGCGGCACGACGGGCGGCGGCTGCCCTTCGGGCCCCGGCTCGCGCCGGCCCTCGGGTACGTGGTGCAGGGGGCTGCGCGCACGTACTTCGCCGGGGACACCGGGTGGTTCGACACGATGGCGCAGGAGGTCGGGCCGGTGGACGTGGCGCTGCTGCCGGTGGGCGGCTGGGGCCCCTGCCTGGGGCCCGGGCACCTGGACGCGGGCCGGGCCGCGCGGGCGGTGGCCGCGCTGGCGCCGGCCGCCGCGGTGCCGGTGCACTACGGGACGTACTGGCCGATCGGGATGGACGCGGTGCGGCCGCACGAATTCCACGCGCCGGGCGCCGAGTTCGAGCGCCGGGCACAGCAGCTCGCGCCGAAGGTGGCGGTCCGCGTCCCGGACCACGGCGAACGGGTACGGCTGCCGTGACCTGGCACGCCGTGGTGGCGGCAGCCGGTCAGGTGCCGCCGGAGACCACCCGGCAGGCGGTCGGCTACCCGGCGTTGTTCGTGCTGGTGGCGCTGGGGGCGCTGGTGCCGGTGATCCCGACGGGTGCGCTGGTGAGTTCGGCGGCGGTGGTGGCCTGCCACCAGCAGCCGCTGCCCCTTGGGGTGTTGCTCGTGTTCGGGGTGGCCGCGCTGGCCGCGTTCACCGGCGATGTGGCGCTGTACTGGCTGGGCCTGCGCGGGGTGCGCTCCCGCGGCGGCTCGCGGTGGCTGGAGGCGCTGCGCGGCCGGGCCACCCCGGAGCGGCTCGCGCAGGCGCAGGCGAAGCTGGAGCGGCACGGGGTGCTGGTGCTGGTGCTCTCGCGGCTGGTGCCTGCGGGCCGGGTCCCGGTGATGCTCGCCTGCCTGCTGGCGCGGCTCCCGCTGCGCCGCTTCGCCCGCGGCGACGCGCCGGCGTGCCTGGCGTGGGCGGCGACGTACGGACTGATCGGCATCCTCGGAGGCTCGCTGTTCTCCGAGCCGTGGAAGGGCGTGGCCCTGGCGGTGGCCCTGGCCCTGCTGGTCAGCGCGGGGCCGGCCGTGTGGCGCCGCCTGCGGCCGTGACCGGCTCAGCAGGTGCGGGAGGCGCCGATGGGGAGGTCCCACAGGTCCTCGCGGGCGAGCCCGGCGCGGGACCAGGCCTCCCGCACCCGCTCCAGCGGCTCCGTCACCGGCTCGGCGGACAGGACGAACGTGCCCCAGTGCATGGGCGCCATCCGCCGCGCCCCGACGTCCAGGCAGGCGCGTACGGCCTCTTCCGGGTCGGCGTGGACATCGCTCAGCCACCACCGGGGCGCGTAGGCGCCGATCGGCAGCAGCGCCAGGTCGATGCCCGGATGCCGCCGGCCGATCTGCCCGAACCAGTGGCCGTACCCGGTGTCGCCGGCGAAGTAGACCTTCCTCGGCTCCGTCCCGTCGGCGGCGTGGAGGTCGGTGAGGACCCAACCGCCCCACAGCGTCCGGCAGGTGTCGATCAGGGAGCGCTTCGACCAGTGGTGCGCCGGTACGAACTCGAAGCGCACGCCGCCCAGTTCGGCCGACTCCCACCAGTCGAGCTCCGTGACCCTGGTGAAGCCGCGGCGCCGGCACCAGCGGGCGAGGCCCGCCGGGACGAAGAGCGCGGTGTGCCGGGGCAGCCGCCTGAGGGTGGGGGCGTCGAGGTGGTCGTAGTGGTTGTGGCTGATCACCACCGCGTCCACCGGCGGCAGGTCCTCCCAGCGGACGCCGACCGGCGTCATCCGGGCGGGGGTTCCGAGGATCCGCCGGGACCAGACCGGGTCGGTGAGTACGGTCAGCCCGCCGACCCGCAGCACCCAGCTGGCGTGGCCCGCCCAGGTCGCGCCGATGCGGCCGGCGGCCACGGCGGGCAGCGGACCGGGCGCGTACGGCAGGTCGGGGATCCCGCGCAGGCCCTCGGGGCCGGGCCGGAAGGCGCCTTCGCGGGCCAGCCGGGCGAAGGCGCGCACGCCGGGCAGCGGGGTGGTGAGCCGGTCCGCGAAGGAGGCGGGCCACCGGCGGATTTCCCCGAGAGGGCGCGGTGCGGTGGGCGGGGGCGCGGGCGCTGACGGTGCAGGTGCAGTAGGTGCAGGTGCCGGCGGCGCGGCCGGGGGGACGGCGGTCCGTACCGCTGCCGCGCGGCCGCCCGGCGGGTCGGCCGGCGGGGCGTCAGTGCGGTCGCTCATCGCGAAGTCTCCCTTCACCGCAGGTCGTTTCAGGAGGCCAGCCCGGCCAGGACCGATCCGAGGCGGTCCAGGGCGCCCCGCACGTGATCCAGGCCGAGGGGATCGGCCGCGGTGAGCGCGGCGAGCCGCTCCTCGGGGGTGGCTCCCAGCAGCGGCCCGGTCGACAACCGGACCCGCAGCGCACCGAGTTCGTCGGCGAACCGCTGGCCGCCGGGCGTGGGTACACCGAGCCTGCCGCCGAGGTAGTCCTCCAGTTCCATCGCGTCGCGGACCCCCTGGCCGGCCAGTCCCTCCCGCAGCGGGGTCAGGTCGGCGTACAGGTGGCGGCCCGCCTGCGGGGGCAGGGCGAGCGCGCCGACGGCCAGGACCTCACGGTGCGCGGCGGCGGCGACCGCCCCGTGCAGGGCGGCGGCCGCGCGGGCGCGGCCGGAGACGGCGGCGGGCTCGTCGAGGGCGTGCGCGGCCGCTCCGGCGACCGGGCCGGCCACCATCGCGCCCGTCGCGGTGAGCATGTCGAGGGTGCGGGCCTGGAGCCAGGTTCCGCGCGGGGTGCCGGGGAAGCGGACCACGGCGGCGGGCCAGCCGGCCGGCAGCAGGGCGCCGGACAGGTCGAGGAGGACGGCGGCGTCGTCGGGGAGCATCTCGGCGGGGCTGAGCACCAGGGTCTCGTGCGGCCGGTGGACGGTGTCGCGCCAGCTCTCGTCGCTGACGACGAACAGTCCCGCGGACTCGGCGGCCTCGCACGCCTCGCGCAGCAGCTCGGGCGGGGGCACGGTCGCGGTGGGGTCGTCGGCGACCGAGAGCAGCAGGACCCGCGGGTCACCGCCCTCGGCGCGCACCCTGCGTACGGTCTCCAGCAGGGCGTACGGATCCGGTACGCCTCCGCATTCGGCGGGCGTGGGCACGTGGTAGGCCCGCCGTCCCAGCAGCCGGACCTGCGGCGTCCACCAGGCGGGGCAGGGCCGGGGCAGCATCACGTCGCCGCCGAACGCGCCGAGCAGCGCGAGCAGGAGGGCGGGCGCCCCGGGTCCGGCGGCCACGTGCTCCGGTTCGGTGGCGAGGCCGCGCCGTTCCCAGTGCCGGCAGGCGGCCGCGCGTACGGGCTCCCCGCCGCCCGCGGGTTCGGGGGCGGAGCGTTCGGCGGCCGCGGCGATCACGGAGGTGAGCTCGGGCAGGACGGGCAGGCCCGGCTGGGGCGCGAGCGGCCCGTATCGGACCGGACCGCGGCCCTGCGCCGTCCGCTGCAGCCCCTCCGTGCCCGACACCTCGCCTGCCCTTCCCCGTCCGTCGCCGGCTCGCCGTGTGCTGGCCGACCGCAAGCCCTTTATACGGTTGTTCCCGGCGGTGCGCCTGTTATCGCCCGCCGCCGCCGGCCCGCCGCCGGGGAACGGCCCGGGCGGGCGCGGGATCAGGCCCGTCTGCCCAGCAGGGCCAGCAGCCGCGTCTGGGCGTCGGCGCCCTCGGGCACCTCCAGCGGCTCGGCGAACATGCCGCTCGCCGCGAGCCCGTCCGCGTACGGCATGACCTCCTTGAGGGAGAACTCGACCAGCCCGTCCGGCAGCCGCTCCCCGACCCCGATGGCCCGGGACAGGTCCCAGGCGTGCACGACGCAGTCGGCGGTCAGCTCCGCGCAGTAGGCCGCGCCGCGCGAGGGCCCGTAGGAGAGCGCGACCGTGCGGTCCAGGGCGCCCGGCGCCGAGAAGGCGGCCTGTGCGGCGGCCGCGGCCCGCTCCCAGGAGGCGACCGGGTCCTCGCCGAGCACGTCACCGGAGAAGCGGTCGCCCACCTCCTCGACGGTGCGGCCCTCGCCGACCAGCGGCGGGACCCACAGCTGCTCGCCTGTGACGTGGTTGACCAGGTCGCGTACGGTCCACTCGCTGCAGGGGGTGGGCGCGCCCCACTGGTCGTCCTCGACGGCGCGCACGCGCTCGCCGAAGAGCCGCAGCGCCTCGGCATGGGTTTCGACCAGCGTGTCCGGCACGTGCCTCACCGTCCTCCGCAGGGGTGTCGTGCCTCCTTGAGCCCACTGTCCTCGCCCCTGCTTCGCCCTGCCACCGACCTGCCACCGACCCGCCGCCTTTCCCGTGCCACCAAGGCTGCTGTCCACATGTCAAAACACAGATCTCATATAACGAGCTGATCGTTTACGGTGGGCGCACCGCTTCGACGAGGAGGATCCGTCCATGAGCCCCAACGAGAAGGCCGTCTACACGCACGGCCACCACGAGTCGGTCCTGCGCTCCCACCGCTGGCGCACGGCCGCGAACTCGGCGGCGTACCTGATCGGAGAACTGCGTCCCGGGATGTCGGTCCTGGACGTGGGCTGCGGTCCGGGCACCATCACGGCGGACCTGGCGGAACTGGTCGCCCCGGGCGGACACGTGACGGCGGTGGACGCGGCGCGGGACGTGCTGGAGCAGGCCTCGGCGTACGCGAAGGAGCGGGGCGTGGACGGCGCCGTCTCCTTCGCCACCGCGGACGTGCACGCGCTGGACTTCCCGGACGACTCCTTCGACGTGGTCCACGCCCACCAGGTGCTCCAGCACGTCGGCGACCCGGTGCAGGCACTGCGCGAGATGCGGCGGGTGTGCCGGCCGGGCGGGGTGGTCGCCGCGCGGGACGCGGACTACGCGGGGATGACCTGGTACCCGGCCGAACCGGGCCTGGAGGAGTGGCTGGGCCTGTACCGGCGGGTGGCCCGGGCCAACGGCGGCGAACCGGACGCCGGCCGCCGCCTGCTCGCGTGGGCCAGGGCGGCGGGCTTCACGGATGTGGCCTCCTCGGCGACGGCCTGGTGCTTCGCCGAGCCGGAGGAGGTCACCTGGTGGTCCGGTCTGTGGGCGGACCGGACGACGGCGTCCTCGTACGCGGCGATCGCGACCGGGGGCGGCCATGCGACCCCGGCGGACCTGGCCGCGATCGCGGAGTCCTGGCACCGCTGGGCCGCGGCCCCGGACGCGTGGTTCTCGGTCCTGAACGGCGAGATCCTCTGCCGCGCCTGATCCGGGGAGCGGTGCGTCAGCCGGGCGGGCGCATGCGGAAGTCGTAGGACGGCGGGAGGGGGCGGTCCGTCAGGCGGGACCAGACCTCGGAGAGGATCTCGTCGCCCTCCCGCAGGTCCGGCAGTTCGAAGCCGTCCTCGAACACCCGCCGGGCCGCGCCCACATGGCCCTCCGCCGCGAGCAGCCGGGCGGCGAGCAGCCGGAACCGGCCCTGCTCCCGCAGGGCCGGCCGCAGCCGCTCCCACACCGACCGCGCCGCGGGCAGGCGGTCCGCCGCCAGCAGGGCCGCCATCGCCTCCCCGCCCAGCGCGGACTCCGCGGCCGTCCACGGATCACCGCCCCGGCTCTCCTCCACCAGGTCGTCGAAGGCCTCCGCGTAACGCTCGGCCGCCCGCACCCGGTCACCCGCCAGGGCGTCCGCCACCGCCAGGCAGCGCAGCAGCGGCCAGCGGGAGGGCGCCAGCGCGAGGCCCCGCTCCCAGCTGCGGACCGCCTGGGCCACATCGCCCGCGTGCCACTGGGCCACGCCCAGGTGGTACTCGGTCAGCGGCTCCGCCGGGGCCGTCTCCAGCATGTCCCGCCAGTGCGGGGCCACGAGGCTCGGCCCCGGCGGCGCCACCCGGCGCGGGGCCGGGAAGACCCCGGTGCGCCACAGCTCCAGCCAGGGGGCCTGCTCCTCGCCGAGGGCGGCTTCCGCGAAGGGGGTGCCGGGCAGCTTGTGGCCCGCGCACAGCACCTCCAGCGACCCCCACCCCGAGCCCTCCGCCAGGCGCTCCCCCGGTTCGGTGTCGGCCGCACCGCGCCACGCCTTGTACGCCTCCTCGACCAGCTCGCCCGGCAGCGCGGCGTCCAGCGCCCGCAGTGCCTCGCCGCGGGCCGCCGCCCAGTCCGGCCCGTGCACCGCCGCGGGATCCGCGGCCAGCGGCCCGTACGCCTCCAGCCAGCTGAACTCCGCCCCGGCCTCCAGCCGTACGTGCTCCAGCTGGGTGCGGGCCAGTCCCGCCTGGATCTCCGCGTAGCCGCCGGTGCCCGGCTCCGTCAGCCACTCCTGCCAGCGCCGGCCGCCCTGCCCGGCGCCCCACACGAACAGCTTGCGCCCGCGCAGCCGGGCCGTGGAGGTCTGGACGAGCCCGCGCCCGTCGGCGTCCAGGGAGGCGATCCACGGCCGGGCCCCGGCCGGCACCTCGTAGAAGAAGTCGGCCGGATAGGTGCTGGCCAGCGGGTACGTGCGGTCCGCGCCCTCCCACTGCGGCACGGGGATCCGGCGCAGGGCGCGCTCGTACCCGAAGTGCCAGGCCTCCTCGGCGGGGGCGAGCACCCGGGTACCGGGGTCCTCCGGCACGGCGGTGTTGGACCACCAGTAGACGGGCGCGGGCCGCTCGTGCGGGTTGCGCACGCGGACGCCCACGTACAGGAACTCCGCGTCCTGCGGCAGCCACAGGTCCACCTGGAAGGGCAGGTCGCGCAGCCGCTCCCATTCCCACAGCCGCACCATCACGCCCCCGTCCGGGGCCGGGACGAGCGCGGCGTGCAGCGGGGCGCAGGAGAGGGTGGTGTGGCCGGTGGCGCCGATGTTCCACTCGATGCCGCCGGAGAACCAGGCGCCGTTGAGGGCGAAGTTGGCCGGCTGGAACACCGGGTTGCGGTAGAGCAGTTCCCGTCCGGTGGGGAGGTGCACGAGGGAGTGCACCCGGCCGCCGAGCCCGGGCAGGACGGTGACCCGCAGGTGCGCGTTCTCGATGACGATCGCGTCGACGTCGCGCTCCTGGCGCCGGCGCTGGTAGCCGTCCCGGAGCCGCACGGGCAGCAGCGACCGGAGCGGCTCGTAGCCGATCTGCCGTGCCATGTCGCGCGGAAGGCCCTCGCGGGACCGCTCGTCCAGGGTGTGGACCTCGGCGGGCGCGCGGAGGACCGGCAGCGGGTTCTCGGGCCCCAAGGGGGCTGCGGGCAGGGTCAGTACGGCGCGGCGGACGGTGGTGGCCATGCAGGAAATGGAACACGCCACGGCGGCCGGTGCACAGGGGTTCCGCAGATCACCACCGGTCAGGATTACGCAAAGCCCTGGCCGGAGCGCTACGCGGACTCCGGCCGCGGGCGCGGTGTTGCCGCGGTCAGGGCCCAGCGCTCGTGGTCCCGCCAGGCCCCTTCCACGTACAGGAACTCCGGGGAGAAGCCCTCCAGCCGGAAGCCCGCCCCGCGCACCAGTGCGAGGGACGCCGCGTTGCCCGGCTGGATGTTGGCCTCCAGGCGGTGCAGGGCGAGGCCCCCTTCGTCGGCGGGGGCGAAGGCGTGGTCCACCACCAGCCCGAGCGCCTCCCGCATCAGCCCGCGCCCGGCGGCGTGCGCGAACGCGCCGTAGCCGAGCGCCCCGCACTGGAAGGCGCCGCGGACGATGTTGTTGATGTTGACGAAGCCGCCGATGGCGCCGGTCTCCCGCTCGCACACCAGGTGGCCCGCCCGGGCCCCGTCCTCCTCGCCCTCGATCAGCCGCCGCGCGTACGGCTCGTACTCCTCGGGCGTCGTCGGCGGGGCGAGCCAGGGGTGGTGGAGCGCCCGGCTCTCGCGGGCGCGGGCGGTGAACTCGGGGCCGTCGGCGAGCCGGAAGGGACGCAGGCCGACCCGGGGCCCCTCGCAGAGGTACGCGGAAAATGACATCCGGCCAGGTTAAGAGGTGTGCCAGGATGCCCGGCGTGATCACCACCCCGAACGCCGACGAACTCCTGCCGGCAGCGGCACGCAACAACGCTGAGTGGTGCGCCGCGGTATGCCGCGGCGGCGCGTTCTCCGCCGGCGCCTGGAGCAGTGCCCGCCGGACCCCGCCCCTCTACCCCGATGCCGTGACCCTCGCCCCCGGCGCCTCGGCCGCAGCCCTGCTGGCCGGGACGGACACCGACTCCCCCGGCTGCTCGGTCAAGGACAGCTTCGCCGACCTCGACCTGGGCCCGGCGGGCTTCGAGGTGCTCTTCGAGGCCCACTGGATCCACCGCCCGGCCGGCGCCCCGGTTCCGGCGGCCCCCGGCCTGGAGTGGTCGCGCGTGCGCACCGTGGCGGAACTGGAGGCGTGGGAGACCGCGTGGGACGGCGAGGAGTGCACCGGCCTGTTCCACCCCGGCCTGCTGACCGGGGACATCGCCCTGCTGGCGGGGTCCGCGGACGGCGTGGTCGTCGCCGGTGCCGTCGCGAGCGTCGCGGCCGGAGTCGCGGGGCTGTCCAACGTGTTCACCGCCGAGGGCGTCCCGGCGGACGAGGCCTGGCGGGGCGGGCTCAGCGCCATTGCGGACCTGTGGCCGGACCTTCCCGTGGTCGGCTACGAGTCGGGTGAGGACCTCGACACCGCGCTGCGCCACGGTTTCACCGTCCTCGGCCCGCTGCGGGTCTGGCTGCACACCTCCTCCCGCCGGGACACCGCCTGAGCCCTCGGGTCGCCGTCTGGCCCCTCGGGCCCCGCCCGATCGCTCAGGCCTCCAGCCTGAGCCGCGGGACGTCCGTGCGCTCGATCCCGAAGACCTGGGCGTACAGCGAGAGTTCGGCCTCCAGGGCCCGGACCATGGTGTCGGCCCGCCGGAAGCCGTGGCCCTCGCCCTCGAAGGCGAGGTACGCGTGCGGCACGGCGCGGCCCCGCATCGCGGCGAGGAAGCGCTCCGCCTGGGCCGGCGGGCACACCGGGTCGTCCAGTCCCTGGAGCAGCAGGAACGGTGCGGTGATCCGGTCGGCGCGGGCCAGCGGGGAGCGTTCCCGGCACCGTACGGGAAGGGTCTGGGGCGGCCCGGCCAGCCCGTCGACGTAGCGGGACTCCAGGTCGTGGGTCTCCCGGGCGAAGCCCTGAAGGTCCAGCACGGGGTAGATGAGCGCGGCGCAGGCGTACAGGTCGGTGGCGGCCAGCGAGGCCGCCGCCGTCCAGCCGCCCGCGCTGGCCCCCCGGATGGCCAGCCGGTCCGGGTCGGCGGTGCCCTCGGCCGCCAGCGCCCGGGCCACCGCCGCGCAGTCCTCGACGTCGACGACGCCCCACTGCTCGCGCAGCCGCTCCCGGTAGGCCCGCCCGTAGCCGCTGGAACCGCCGTAGTTCACCTCGGCCACGCCGATGCCGCGCGAGGTGAAGTAGGCGATGTGCAGGTCCAGTACGGGCGGCACGTGGTCGGTGGGGCCGCCGTGCGCCCAGATCACGTACGGCGGCAGTTCGTCGGCGGGGGCCCGGCGCCCGGGGTGGTGCGGCGGGTAGACGTGGGCGTGGGTCTCGCGGCCGCCCGGGCCGAGGAAGGTCCGGCTCTGCGGTTCGGGGTAGTACGCCGGATCCACCGGGTCCGCCCCCGCCGCGCCCACCACCCGCGCGTGCCCGTCCTCGGTGTCGAGCTCCACCACCTCGTAGGCGCTGCGCGGGCTGGCGGCGACCCCGTAGACCCGGGTGCCGGACGCGGCGAGGGCCGGCTGCCAGGCGGTCCACGGCCCGGCGGCGTCCACCAGGTCGCCGCTCTCCGGGTCGAGGACCCCGAGCACGCAGGAGCCCTGGCCGTGCAGGACGGCGACGAGCCCGTCGGACAGCGGGGCCAGCCAGCTCAGCCCCGGCTTCCACAGGGGGCCGCCGAACTCCTCTTCGCGCGGGCAGAGGTTGACGGCGTCCCCGGTGTCGGGGTCCACCCGGTACGGGTTCCACCAGCCGCTGCGGTCGCTCACGGCGAACAGGCTCCCGTCGGCCGCCCACTCCACCTGCGCCACGGACTCGGCGGGGCCGCCGAGCACGGTACGGGCCCCGGTCAGGGTGCCGTCGGGCGCGATCCCGGACACCTCGACCTCGGTGCCGTCCCACGGCATCCGGGGGTGGTCCCACACCAGCCGGGCGGCCCGCCGGCCGTCGGGGGACACCCGGGGGCCGGTGGTGAACCGGTGCCGGTCATCGGTGAGTTCGCGCACCCGGGAGCGGTCCGCGGCCGCCGATCCGTCCAGCGGTACGGCGGCCGCGACGCGCCGTACGTCGGTCGGCGCCGGGCCGGTGAACTCCTCCAGGACGCACCAGACCTCGCCGTCCCGCAGGACCGGGTCGGCCCAGCGCAGGCCGCCGCCGACCGCGGAGAGGGGGGTGAGCGGGCGCGGCGGGGGGCCTGCGGGCGCGTCCGGCTCGTACGCGTACAGCCGCTGGTCGGCGAAGTGGACGAACACCAGCAGCGGGCCGCCCGCCGGCCGTTGCACGCCGGCCCAGGGGCGGCCGCCGTACTCGGTGACCCGGCTGCGGACGTTCCACGGCGGCGGCAGGACGCAGTCCGGGGGGCCGCCGTCCGCGGGGCGGCGCACCAGCGCGCGGCGGCCCCCCTCGGCCGGCCGGGGCTCGGTCCACCACACCTCCGGGCCGACCGTGCCGACGTACTCGGGCCTGCCGTCGTGGGAGGCGGCGAGGGCGGCGTCGAGGGGCGAGGGCCAGCTGCCGTAGGGTCCGGTCGGCTCCGCCATCACCGGCTCCCCATCACAGGGCCCGCAGGGCGTGGTCGAGGACGCGGACGCCGAAGTGCAGGGCGTCGACGGGGACCCGCTCGTCCACGCCGTGGAAGAGGGACCAGTAGTCGTAGCCGGGGGGCAGCTTCAGCGGGGAGAAGCCGTAGCCGGTGATCCCCAGCCGGGAGAACTGCTTGGCGTCGGTGCCGCCCGCCATGCAGAACGGCACCACGTGCGCCTCGGGGTCGAAGCGCTCCACGGACCGGCGCAGGACCTCGTACGTCCGCCCGTCCACGGGGGCTTCGAGTGCCACCTCGCGGTGGTGGAACTCCCAGGTGACGTCGGGTCCGGTGAGCTCGTCGAGGGTGGCCAGGAACTCGGCCTCGCCGCCGGGCAGCGTCCGCCCGTCGACGTAGGCGGTGGCATGTCCGGGGATCACGTTGAGCTTGTAACCGGCGCTGAGCATGGTCGGGTTGGCGCTGTTGCGCACGGTCGCCTCGGCGAGGGCGGCGGCCGGGCCGAGCTTGGTCAGGACGGTGTCGAGGTCGAAGTCGCGGCTGCGGGGGTCCACCACCATGCCCTGCAGGGCGGCGAGTTCGGTGATGCAGGCGGTGACGGTGTCGGTGAGCCGGACGGGCCACTCGTACGCGCCGATCCGGGCCACGGCGGCGGAGAGCCGGGTGACGGCGTTGGCCCGGTTGGGCTTGGAGCCGTGGCCGGTGGTGCCGTGCGCGGTCAACTTGAGCCAGGCCGTTCCGCGTTCGCCGGCGGCGATCGGGTAGACGGCCCGGCCGGGGCCGGTGTGCAGGGTGAAGGCTCCGGACTCGCTCAGGCCCTCCGTGCAGCCCTCGAAGAGGTGGGGGTGGTGGTCGGCGAGGTAGCCGGAGCCGTCGACCGCGCTGTCCTCCTCGTCGGCGGTGTAGGCGATCACGATGTCCCGGCGCGGCTTCACCCCAGCCCGGGCCCAGGCCCGTACGACGGCGAGCACCATCGCGTCCATGTTCTTCATGTCGACGGCGCCGCGCCCCCAGACCACCCCGTCGCGGACCTCTCCGGAGAAGGGGTCGGTGCTCCAGTCGGCGGCCTCGGCGGGGACGACGTCGAGGTGCCCGTGCACGAGGAGGGCGTCGGCGGACGGCTCGGTGCCCTCGATCCGGGCCACGACATTGGTGCGGCCGGGGGTGCGTTCCAGCAGCACCGGCTCCAGCCCGGCGGCGGCGAGCCGCTCGGCCGCGTACTCGGCGGCGGGGCGCTCGCGGCAGTCGCCGCCGCCGCGGTTGGTGGTGTCGATCCGGATGAGGTCGGAGGTGAACGCGACGACCTCGTCGAGCGCGATCCGGTCGACCGGGTCGTGGGGGGTGGGGGTGGCGCCGTGGGGGGTGACTGCGGGCATGTCAGCCATACTGCTCCTCCACGGCCGCCGAGACGACCGTCGTGACCGCCTTGAACGTCCGGATCCCCTCGTACATGGTCCCGCTGCTGTACGCGGCCCTGCGCTCCCCGGACCGCTCGACGCCCGGGACGACCGTGGCGGCCATCGCCAGGTGCTCGGCGTCGAACTCCAGCTCGACGGCGAACGGACCGCCGCGTACGGGCTCACCGCGGACGGCGAGGGCCGCCGCCTCCTTGGCGGCGGCCCTGATGTCGGCGGCGGTGCGGGCGGGGGTGCGGCAGACCGCGGCGTAGCGGGAGACGTGGTCCTTGACGGCGACGGTCACCGCGCCGGGGGCGTATCCGGCGGCGTCGGCGCAGGTCAGGTCGTCGCCGGTGACCAGGACCACGGGGACGCCGAATTCGGCGGCGACCCGGGCGTTGAGCAGGCCCTCGCCGGCCCGGACCCCGTTCAGCCAGACGCCGGTGATGGAGTTGGCGAGGTAGGTGTGGGCGAGCACTCCCTGCGAGCCGGCGCCGGTGTGGTAGCCGACGAAGGCGACGCCGTCGACGTCGCCGTGCTGCACGCCCTCGACCATGGAGAGCGACTTGTGACGGCCGGTGAGCATCTCGACGCGCTCGTCGAGCTGCTCCAGCAGCAGGTTCCGCATCGTCCAGTGGGCCTCGTTGACGAGGACCTGGTCGGCGCCGCCGTCGAAGAAGCCGAGCGCGGCCGCGTTCACGTCGGAGGTGAACAGGGGGCGGCAGCGCTCCCACTGGGGGGTGCCGGGCAGCACGTCGGCGGGCCAGGTGACGCCTGTGGCGCCTTCCATGTCGGCGGAGATGAGGATCTTCATCGGGCCCCCGGGCGGTCGAGGCGCGCGACGGGACCGGCGACCCCGGGCGGTCGACGGCGCGCGGCGCAAACGGCGCGGACGGGCGCCGCCCGCGCTCGGCCCCACCCTAGCCCGCGCAGGCCCGCACGGCCCGGGGCCACGCCCGGCGCGGCGGCGCGCTCGGGGCGTGGCCGTCGGCCGCGTCGGCCGCGTCCGCCGGTGGCGGTCGGTTCACCCGAACCGGTGAGGCCGTGTCTTCGGCCCCACCGGCAACCCGTTTGCTCAGCGCTCGACTTCGGCGGCGAGGTTGGCCAGCACGGTGTCGTAGATGCGGCCGAGGCCCTTGGGGGCGAAGGTGCGCTCGAAGAAGCCGCCGATGCCGCCGGCGCCGTTCCAGACGGTGGTCACCACGGCCTTGGACCTGCCCTCGCCGGCCGGGGTGACGACCCAGGTGGTGACCATGGTGGAGTTGCGGTCCTTCTCCACGAGCTGGCCGTCGGTGGGCTCGGTGACCTCCAGCAGGCAGTCGCGCACGCGCTTGCTGGTGGCCTGGAGCTTCCAGTGGACGAGGGTGCCCTCGCCGTCGCCGCCCTCGCGCACCTCGTACTCGCTGAAGTGCTCGGGCAGCAGCTTGCCCCGGGTGCCGCTGTAGTCCGCCAGCGCGTCGAACACCCTCTCCGCGTCGGCCGCGATGATCCGCTCCGTGGTGGCCTCGACCTGCGCCATACCTGTTCCTCCAGCAATCGTGTCCGCTCGTCGCGGCAAGCCAACCACCTCGGGCCCGGGCGTCCCAAATCCGGCCGGACGGCAGCGGACGCGCCCGGGAGGCGCAGGGAAGGGTCCCGCACGATCATGGGAACGTTTGTTCTATTCTCAGAGTCCGAGCTACCGAGGGAGGCGCCGATGCGCTGGGACGATCTGACCGACGCGCCCGGGACGCCACAGCGGGCGCGGGCGCTCTTCGCGGCGGATTCCGTCGTCACGCGGACGTTCGACACCCCGGAGTTCCGCGGGATCACCTTCCACGAGGTACGCGCCCGCTCGATCCTCAACCGGGTGCCGGGTGCCTCCCGGATGCCGTTCGAATGGACGGTGAACCCGTACCGCGGGTGCAGCCACGCCTGCGTGTACTGCTTCGCCCGCAAGACCCACGCCTACCTCGACCTCGACACCGGCATCGGCTTCGACAGCCAGATCGTCGTCAAGACCAACGCCCCGGAGCTGCTGCGCCGGGAGCTCGGCTCGCGGCGCTGGACCGGTGCGCACGTCGCCATGGGCACCAACGTGGACTGCTACCAGCGCGCCGAGGGCCGCTACCGGCTGATGCCGGGGATCATCGAGGCCCTGCGCGACCGCGCCAACCCCTTCTCCGTCCTGACCAAGGGGACGCTGATCCTGCGCGACCTCCCCCTCCTCCAGGAGGCCGCGGAGGTCACCGAGGTCGGCATCTCCGTCTCCGTCGGCTTCACCGACAGCGCCCTGTGGCGGACCGTGGAACCCGGAACGCCCTCCCCCGCCGCCCGGCTGGGCGCCGTGCGGACCCTCACCGACGCCGGCATCGAGTGCGGGGTGCTGATGGCCCCGGTGATCCCCTTCCTCGGAGACTCCCCGGAGCAGTTGCGCGAGACCGTCCGGGCCATCGCCGGGTCCGGCGCGACGTCCGTGACACCCCTCGTACTCCATCTGCGGCCCGGGGCGCGCGAATGGTTCGCCTCCTGGCTGGCCGCGCACCACCCGCACCTGGTGGAGCGGTACGAACGGATGTACGCGGGAGGGTCGTACGCGCCGACCTGGTACCAGCGCCAGATCACCCGTCAAGTGCACGAGCTCGCGGCCGAATTCGGCATCGGCCCGGCCCGGCGGGGTGCGGCCCGGCGGATCGTGGTGCCCGAGCGGCCCGCGGAGCCGGCGCCGGCCGGGCCGACCCAGCTCAGCCTCCTGTGATCCCGGACGGCCGCCCGGGGATCATCAGATCGGGCCAATAAACAGTCCAATCCCGTCTTCCAGACGTGGTTTCCGGGACGATTCCGCCCAGAACCCTCGGCTGGGAGGCCCCATGCTCCACCCCTTGAAGAAGCGCGGTCCCTTGAAGAAGCGGGCCGCCGTCCTGCTGTCGGTCGCCACCGTCGCCGCCACCGCCGCGGCCGGCCCGGTCACGGCCGCACAGGGCCCCGCACCGGCCCCCGGACGGGGCACCGCGCCGACGGCCGCGGCCGCGGCCCTGCGCTGGACCGGCTGCGCGACGACCCGCTACCCGACGCTTCAGTGCGCCTCCCTCAAGGTCCCCCTCGACCACGACCGGCCCGCCGGGCGCCAGATCTCGCTGGCCCTGACCCGTGTCGCGCACACCGCCGCCACCTCGCAGGGCCCGCTGCTGGTCAACCCCGGCGGACCCGGCGGCAGCGGGCGCGCGCTCGCCGGCTTCATCGCCTCCGCGCTCCCCAAGGACGTGGCCGCGCAGTACGACGTGATCGGCTTCGACCCGCGGGGCGTGGGCAAGAGCGAGCCGGCCCTGGACTGCGGGGGCAGCCACTTCGCGCCGGTGCGGCCGGACTCCGTACCGCTGGAGCCGCAGACCGAGCGGGCCAACCTGGACCGGGTCAGGGCCTTCGCCGAGTCCTGCCAGACCCGGCACGCGGACGTGCTCCCGTACATCGGCACCGTGTCCGCCGCCCGCGACATCGAGGCGGTGCGCATCGCCCTCGGCGCACCGAAGGTGAGCTACTTCGGCTACTCGTACGGAACCTACCTGGGCGCCGTGTACGCCAAGCTCCACCCGGGCCGGGTGCACCGCCTGGTCCTGGACTCGGTGGTCGACCCGGGCGGGGTCTGGTACGAGGACAACCTCGCGCAGGACCTGGCCTTCGACGCCCGCCACAAGGCGTTCCTGGCGTGGGTGGCCCGGTACGACGAGAAGTACCGGCTCGGCAGCGATCCGGCGACCGTCGAGAAGCGCTGGTACGCGATGCGCGCCGCCCTGCGCGAGACGCCGGCCGGGGGCAAGGTGGGCCCGTCGGAGCTGGAGGACACCTACATGCCGGGCGGCTACTACAACGGCTACTGGCCGAACCTGGCCGAGGCCTTCTCCGCGTACGCGGTGGACCGGGACGCCAAGCCGCTGGTCGCGGCGTACGAGCGGTTCGGGGCGGTGGAACCCTCGGCGGGCAACGGGTACAGCGTCTACACGGCGGTGCAGTGCCGGGACTCGGCGTGGCCGAAGGACTGGAACCAGTGGCGCGCGGACATGTGGCGCACCCACGTCCGGGCCCCCTTCATGACCTGGAACAACGCCTGGTACAACGCCCCGTGCGCGTTCTGGACCACCGAGCCGCTGAAGGCACCGGACGTCACCAACGCCGACCTCCCGCCGGCGCTGCTGCTCCAGGCCACGGAGGACGCGGCCACGCCGTTCGGGGGTGCGCTCGGCATGAAGGAGCGGCTGAAGGGATCGGCCCTCGTGGTGGAGGAGGGCGGCGGCAACCACGGGATCTCGATGAGCGGCAACAAGTGCCTGGACGAGAAGGTGGCGGCGTACCTGCGGACGGGCACGGCGGCGGACGCCACCTGCCCCGCCCAGCCGGCCCCGAAGCCGGCCACGGCCACCCGCGCGGTACCCCCCTCGGCGGGCGGAGCGGCCCTGCACGGCCTGCTGGGCTTCCGCGGCTAGCACGGCCGGCGGAGCGGCCGCGGGGCGTCGGCGGGGCGTCGCCGAACCGGCGCCCCGGTGTCCGGTGGGTGGCGGTTCGGTGCAGAACGGTCCGGTCGGTGCGTTCGCCAGATCACGGCGCCCCGGCCGGAACGTCGACTAGGGTCCGTCCGTGCAGACGCTGACATCCCCCCTCACCCGACGGCGCGCCGCCGGAGCGCCACCCGCTTCCACCGGCGCCCGGCTCGGCTGGCTGGACGCGCTGCGCGGCTTCGCCGCGCTGGTCGTGGCCCTCCACCACTTCGACGTGCTGCGGATGCTGCCCTTCGGCGGTCTGGTCTGGCGGAACTTCGACATGGGCCTGTTCGGCGTCATGCTCTTCTTCATCGTGAGCGGCTACATCATCCCCGCCTCGCTGGAGCGCCGCGGGGACGTCCGGGCCTTCTGGATCGGCCGGTTCTTCCGGATCCATCCGGCCTTGATCGCCACCGTGGCCGTATCGATCCTGATGCTGCCGGCCGGCGACGGCACGGTCGCGCTGCTGCGCACCGGCGACAATCCGGCCTCGCTCGTCGCGAACGGCCTGATGCTCCAGGACCTGCTCGGCGTCGTCAACGGCATGAACGTCACCTGGACGCTCTGCTACGAGATGGTCTTCTACTTCTTCGTCACCGCCCTGTTCACCCGGGGCCTGCACCGGCACAGCGGCGTGATCGCGGTGCTCTTCGCCCTCGCCGCCCTGACGGTCGGCACGGCGGTCGGGACCCAGCTGCTGACCGCGGAACTCGGCTCGACCCGGCTGCTCCTGCTCATCGTCACCCCGCTCGTCCTCACGGGCTTCGCCTGCGTGCTCAGCGGCCACCGGCGCGCGACTGCGGCGGGAGCCCTGCTGCTCGCCGGGACCGGCCTCGTGCTGATCACGCTGAACAGCCGGGCCCCCTTGTTCGAGACGCTCACGATCTTCGCGACCATGTTCGCCGGCACGGCGGTGTACCGGGCGCAGCACGGGGGCCTGCGGCGGATCCCGGCCGTGCTCGCCATCGGGTTCGTGGTCCTCACGGGCGTGCTCGTCGGGTGGCTGTACAACCGGGGCGGGGTCGAGGCCCACACCTGGACCTCCGGCTGGAGGGCCTGGTCGGTCTCGTGCCTCGCCGCCTGGGCGCTGTTCGGCCTCGGCTTCCTGCTGCGGGGGCGGCGCTTCCCGAAGGTGCTGACCTGGCTCGGCGCGATCAGCTTCTCGCTGTACCTGCTGCACTTCCCGCTGCTGCGCACCGTCGGACCGCTGGTGGGGGTCCCGCCCATGCCGTCGTCGACGCCGGGCCGGATCGCCTGGACAGCGATCTTCTTCACCGTGCTGCTGGTTGCGAGCCACCTGATGTACCGCCTGGTGGAGCTGCCGATGCAGCGCCTGGGCCGGCGGGTCCAGCGGGCGGCGGACCGCCGCAGGCCGTCCGCGGCGCCCGCACGGCCCGGGGCGGTTGTGCCCCGGCAGGCTCAGGGCGGGGCCCTCGACGCCGCGGGCGCCCCGGCACCGGTCGAGCCGTCGTCGGCGTCCCGGCTCTGAGGGGACCGCCCGCGCCTGGCGGGCCTGCGCGGACGCGTCGCCCGCACCGACGATCCGGCCCTGCTCGTCGCAGGCGCTTGTCAGCCGAGCGCGCGCAGCGCGCCCGTCGCCGCCACCGCGAGGCGGGGGTGGGACTGGGCGCGGGTGAGGACCTCGCGGGCGCGGGGGTCGGCCAGGGCTCCGAGTCCCTCCACGCAGGCCAGGGCGACGCGCCAATACGGGTCGTTCGGCGCGAGCAGCCGCGACAGGGTCCGGATCAGGGCCGGGGCCGATTCCGGGGCCCGCAGGGCGGTGAGCAGGCGGACCGGCTGGAGGGCGTACGCGGTGCGCAGTTCGTTCGTCGCCAGGGCCGCCGCCGCCCGGGCCGTGCGGGGGTCCGCCAGCACCGCCAGCGCCTCCGCGGCGGCCGCGCAGCGCGGCGGGTCCCGGTGGTTCAGCAGCAGCACCAGCGGCTCGAAGGCGCGCCGGTCCCCGGCCAGGCCCAGCCGGTAGGCGGCCAGTTCGCGGGCCCACAGGGGCCGGCCGGCCGAGGTCAGCGAGGCCGCCAGCGCGTCGGGGCCCGCGGCGAGCAGCCCCTCGTACTCCGGCGATCCGGCCGCTTCCGTCCGCAGGCGCTCCAGCACGTCGTTCACGCCGCCACCCTAGGCGGACACCACCGCCGCCACGCCGGATTTCCCGCAGACCCACCCCGTGCAGGGGAGGCGTTTGATCGATGATCGATGATCGGTACATTTGGGCGGTACAGGTCACATCTCCGCGCTCTGGCGCGCCAGTTACCGGCGGGTTACGCTCCCTCCAACGTACGAGGCCGGCCTGGTGACGCAGCCGCCCCGTACCAGTCGGTCCGGTACCTCACGTACTTCTCGTGTTACGGCGCGACCCCGGGACAGGGTCCGCCGCTCTCCGCCCCGCCCGTTCTCCGGGCTTCTCGTGCGGTCATTCCCGATGTCCGGGTGCCGGGTCCCCCGCCTTGCGGATCCCCGGCTCCCCGGAGCCTGCGGCCGCGCTCGTGCGCCGCGCGCCGCCCCTCAGTCGTCACCCTCTTCCACTGGAGTCCCGCGATGGACCGTCCGTCCACGTCCAGTCAGTCCACCCTGCAGACCATCGCCGTCGTCGGCCTCGGCACGATGGGCACCGGCATCGCCGAGGTCCTCGCCCGGGCCGGCCGCGAGGTCATCGGCATCGACATCAGCGAGACCGCCGCCCGCCGCGCGAGCTCCGCCCTGGCGGCCGCCACGGCCCGCTCCGTGACCCGCGAGCGCCTCACCGAGCAGGAGCGGGAGGGCGTCCTCGCCCGGTTCCGCACCTTCACGGAGCTGACCGCCGCCGCCGAGGCCGATCTCGTCATCGAGGTCGTTCCGGAGAACTACGAGCTCAAGCAGCGGCTGTTCCGCGAGCTCGACGCGATCGTGCGGCCCGACGCCATCCTGGCCACCGGCACGAACGCCCTGTCGGTGACCCGGCTCGCCGCCGAGTCCCAGCGCCCCGAGCGGGTCCTCGGCCTGCACTTCTTCAACCCCGCCCCGGCCATGAAGCTGGTCGAGGTCGTCTCCAGCGTCCTGACCGCGCCGCCGGCCGTCGAGGCGGTCACCGCGCTCGCCCGTGAGCTCGGCAAGGAGCCCGTCTCGGTCGGCGACCGCCCCGGTTTCGTGGCCGACGGCCTGCTCTTCGGCTACCTGAACCAGGCGGCCGCCATGTACGAGTCGAAGTACGCCTCGCGCGAGGACATCGACGCGGCGATGCGGCTCGGCTGCGGGCTGCCCATGGGCCCGCTCGCGCTGCTCGACCTGATCGGCGTCGACACCGCGCGCACCGTCCTGGAGGCCATGTACGCCTCCTCCGGCGACCGGCTGCACGCCCCCGCCCCGATCCTCGGGCACCTCGCCGAGGCGGGCCTGACCGGGCAGAAGTCCGGCCGCGGCTTCTACACGTACGCCGAGCCGGGCAGCTCCGCGATCGTGCGGGACGCGCAGACCCCGCTGGACGGGGCCCGGCTCGGCGAGGGCCGTCCGGTCACCTCGGTCGGCGTGGCCGGTTCGGGCACGATGGCGAGCGGGATCGCCCAGGTCTTCGCGCAGGCCGGCTTCGACGTGGTGCTCGCCGCCCGCAGCCAGGAGAAGGCCGACGCGGCGAAGGCCGCGATCGGCACCTCCCTGGGCCGTGCGGTCTCCAAGGGGCGGCTGACGGAGGAGGACGCCGCCCGGACGCTGGCCCTGATCACCCCGGCCGGCTCGCTGGAGTCCTTCGCCCAGGTGGATCTGGCCGTGGAGGCCGTGGCCGAGGACCTCGCCGTCAAGCAGGAGCTGTTCGCTGCCCTGGACAAGATCTGCAAGCCGGGCGCGGTGCTGGCCACCACGACCTCCTCGCTCCCGGTGATCGCCTGCGCCCGCGCGACCTCGCGCCCGCAGGACGTGATCGGCATGCACTTCTTCAACCCGGCGCCGGCCATGAAGCTGGTCGAGGTGGTCCGGACCGTCCTCACCTCCGACGACGTGCACGCCACGGTCCGCGAGATCTGCACGAAGGTGCGCAAGCACCCCGTGGACTGCGGGGACCGCGCCGGGTTCATCGTGAACGCGCTGCTGTTCCCGTACTTGAACAACGCCGTGAAGATGGTCGAGCAGCACTACGCGAGCCTCGACGACATCGACGCCGCGATGAAGCTGGGCGGCGGCTACCCGATGGGTCCCTTCGAGCTCCTGGACGTCGTCGGCCTGGACGTCTCGCTGGCCATCGAGAAGGTGCTCCACAAGGAGTTCCGCGACCCGGGCCTGGCCCCGTCCCCGCTGCTGGAGCACCTCGTGGCGGCGGGCTGCCTGGGCCGGAAGACCGGCCGCGGATTCCGTGAGTACGCCCGCCGGTAAGCCGCGTCCCGCCCCCGGGGCCCCTGAACCGGATGCGTGGGGAGGGCTGCTCGGGTCCGCCGGACCCTCACCGCGGACACACCCTCCCGAGCCCAGTGCGGGCTCTCCCCCGCATCCACCCCCGCCCCACCCCCCTCAGGCGCGCTCACCCGGGCGAATGAAGTACTTTCGCTCTATGTCCCAGCCCGCCAAGACCTCACCCCGCGCCGCCACGGCGTCCGACGGCCCGGAAAGCGCGGCCGGCACCAAGGCGGCCGCGCAGCGCCTCAAGATGCGCCGCGAGCTCGCGGCCGCCGCGATGGAGCTGTTCGCGACCAAGGGGTACGAGGCGACGACGGTCGACGAGATCGCCGCGACCGCCGGGGTGGCCCGCCGGACCTTCTTCCGGCACTTCCGGTCCAAGGAAGAGGCGATCTTCCCGGACCACGACGACACCCTGACCAGGGCCGAGGCGGTCCTGGACGTGGCTCCGGCGCACGAGCACCCGCTCGACACCGTGTGCCGCGGGATCAAGGAAGTCATGAAGATGTACGCCGCCTCGCCGGCGGTGTCGGTGGAGCGCTACCGGCTGACCCGGGAGGTTCCGGCGCTGCGCGAGCGGGAGATCGCCTCGGTGGCCCGGTACGAGCGGCTGTTCACGCGCTACCTGCTGGCCCACTTCGACGAGCACGAGCCCCACGACGGCAACGACGATCCGCTGCTGGCCGAGGTGGCCGCGTCGGCGGTGGTCACCGCGCACAACCACGTGCTGCGGCGCTGGCTGCGGGCGGGCGGCCAGGGGGACGTGGAGGCCCAGCTCGACCACGCCTTCGCGATCGTGCGCAAGACGTTCGGGACCGGGATCGGCGCGGGGCGCACGCTGAGCAGTACGCCCGCCGCGGCGCCGGCGGCGCCCGCGGAGGTCCGGACGCAGGGCGAGGTGCTGGTGGCGGTGGCCCGGACGGACGCTCCGCTGGACGAGGTCATGCGCACCATCGAAGAGGCACTGAAGAAGCACTGAAGAACGAACCGCAGTCATCCGCGTCACAGTGGCCGCTCCCTTTCGGGGGGCGGCCGCTTTCGTTTGTCCGACTTGCCCCTACTCGCGGGTAACTCTGATCGATCATCGCTCATCTGCGCAGGTCAGTAGGCAAATGAGAGAAAGTTTTGGCACGCGGTGCCTTGCTGAGTGACACGGGGTGCCATACGTTGAATCTCGTCCGGATGTCCCCGCGGTCCCGCCCACTCGGCACGGACCGCGCCCCGGACGCCTGCGTCACCAGGCACCGCAAGCGCCCCACCACAGGCGTCGCGCAGCACCACCGCTTCGCCGAACCGACGGCCCACGCACCACGAAGACCCCACCCGCACACGCAGCCGCGTATCCCCTCAGCGCACCCTCATCAGCGCTTAGCCGGAGGCAACACCGTGAAGGACATCCTGGACGCGATCCAGTCGCAGGCCGCTACGCCCGCCGACTTCGCGGCCCTGCAGCTCCCCGACTCGTACCGCGCGGTCACCGTGCACAAGGACGAGGTCGAGATGTTCGCCGGGCTCACCACCCGCGAGAAGGACCCGCGCAAGTCCCTGCACCTGGACCAGGTCCCGGTGCCGGAGCTCGGCCCGGGCGAGGCCCTGGTGGCCGTCATGGCCTCCTCGGTCAACTACAACTCCGTGTGGACCTCGATCTTCGAGCCGGTGTCCACCTTCAACTTCCTGGAGCGCTACGGGCGCCTGTCGGAGCTCACCAAGCGCCACGACCTCCCGTACCACATCATCGGCTCCGACCTCGCGGGCGTCGTGCTGCGCACCGGCCCCGGCGTCAACTCCTGGAAGCCGGGCGACGAGGTCGTCGCGCACTGCCTCTCGGTCGAACTGGAGTCCTCGGACGGCCACAACGACACGATGCTCGACCCCGAGCAGCGCATCTGGGGCTTCGAGACCAACTTCGGCGGTCTCGCCGAGATCGCCCTGGTCAAGTCCAACCAGCTGATGCCGAAGCCGGACCACCTCAGCTGGGAGGAGGCCGCCTCCCCCGGCCTGGTCAACTCCACCGCCTACCGTCAGCTGGTCTCCCGCAACGGCGCCGGCATGAAGCAGGGCGACAACGTCCTGATCTGGGGCGCCAGCGGCGGACTCGGCTCCTACGCCACCCAGTTCGCCCTGGCCGGCGGCGCCAACCCGATCTGCGTCGTCTCCTCCCCCGAGAAGGCCGACATCTGCCGGGCCATGGGCGCCGAGGCGGTCATCGACCGCAACGCCGAGGGCTACAAGTTCTGGAAGGACGAGCAGACCCAGGACCCGAAGGAGTGGAAGCGCTTCGGCAAGCGCATCCGCGAGCTGACCGGCGGCGAGGACATCGACATCGTCTTCGAGCACCCCGGCCGCGAGACCTTCGGCGCCTCCGTCTACGTCACCCGCAAGGGCGGCACCATCACCACCTGCGCCTCGACCTCGGGCTACATGCACGAGTACGACAACCGCTACCTGTGGATGTCGCTCAAGCGGATCATCGGCTCGCACTTCGCGAACTACCGCGAGGCGTGGGAGGCCAACCGCCTCATCGCCAAGGGCAAGATCCACCCCACCCTGTCGAAGGTCTACTCGCTGGAGGAGACCGGCCAGGCCGCGTACGACGTCCACCGCAACCTCCACCAGGGCAAGGTCGGCGTCCTCGCCCTGGCCCCCGAGGAAGGCCTGGGCGTGCGCGACCACGAGATGCGCGAGAAGCACCTCGACGCCATCAACCGCTTCCGGAACATCTGAGACCGTTCGAGGGCCAAAGGGACAGCCTGAGATGACAGAGCGCCAGAAAGACCGTCCGTGGCTCATGCGGACGTACGCCGGCCACTCCACGGCCGAGGCGTCCAACGAGCTCTACCGCCGCAACCTCGCCAAGGGCCAGACCGGCCTGTCGGTCGCGTTCGACCTGCCGACGCAGACCGGCTACGACCCCGACCACATCCTCGCCCGCGGCGAGGTGGGCCGGGTCGGGGTCCCGGTCTCCCATCTGGGCGACATGCGGCGGCTGTTCCAGGACATCCCCCTGGAGCAGATGAACACCTCGATGACGATCAATGCCACGGCCATGTGGCTGCTGGCGCTCTACCAGGTGGCCGCCGAGGAGCAGGGCGCGGACATATCCAAGCTCCAGGGCACCACCCAGAACGACATCGTCAAGGAGTACCTCTCGCGCGGGACGCACGTCTTCCCGCCCGGGCCCTCGCTCCGCCTGACGACGGACATGATCGCGTACACGGTCAACCACATCCCGAAGTGGAACCCGATCAACATCTGCAGCTACCACCTGCAGGAGGCGGGGGCCACCCCGGTCCAGGAGATCTCGTACGCGATGTCGACCGCGATCGCCGTCCTCGACTCGGTGCGCGACTCCGGGCAGGTCCCGGAGGAGCGTTTCGGCGAGGTGGTCGCCCGCATCTCCTTCTTCGTGAACGCGGGCGTCCGCTTCATCGAGGAAATGTGCAAGATGCGCGCCTTCGGGCGGATCTGGGACAAGGTCACCCGCGAGCGCTACGGCATCGAGGACGCCAAGCAGCGCCGCTTCCGGTACGGCGTCCAGGTCAATTCCCTGGGCCTGACCGAGGCGCAGCCGGAGAACAACGTCCAGCGCATCGTGCTGGAGATGCTCGCGGTCACCCTCTCCAAGGACGCCCGCGCCCGCGCCGTGCAGCTGCCCGCCTGGAACGAGGCGCTGGGCCTGCCCCGGCCCTGGGACCAGCAGTGGTCGCTGCGCATCCAGCAGGTCCTCGCCCATGAGAGCGACCTGCTGGAGTACGAGGACATCTTCGCCGGATCCCACGTCATCGAGGCCAAAGTCGACTCCCTGGTCGCCGACTGCCTGGCCGAGATCGACCGGATCCAGGAGATGGGCGGCGCGATGGCCGCCGTCGAGTCCGGGTACCTGAAGTCCCAGCTCGTCTCCTCGCACGCCGAGCGCCGCGCCCGGATCGAGGCCGGCGAGGACAAGATCGTCGGGGTGAACTGCTTCCAGCAGACCGAGGAGAACCCGCTCACCGCCGACCTGGACACCGCGATCATGACGGTGGACGGGGCGGTCGAGGCGCTCACCGTCGAGCGCATCGTCCGCTGGCGGGCCGAGCGGCAGGAGTCCTCGGAGCGGCAGGGGGGCGGCGACCCGTTCGTCTTCCCCACCGTCGGGCAGGCCCTGGACCGGCTGAAGGAGGCCGCGGCCGGGACCGAGAACCTGATGGAGGCCACCTTGGAGTGCGCCCGGGCCGGTGTCACCACCGGCGAATGGGCGAGCGCGCTGCGCGAGGTGTTCGGCGAGTTCCGCGCTCCCACCGGGGTCTCCTCGGCCCCGGTGGCCGTGGCCGCCGAGGAGGGCACCCCGCTGGCCCTGGTCCGCGAGAAGGTCGCGCGGACCGCGGACGAGCTGGGCAGCGGCCGGCTGCGGCTGCTGGTCGGCAAGCCGGGCCTGGACGGACACTCCAACGGCGCCGAGCAGATCGCCGTACGGGCCCGTGACGCCGGCTTCGAGGTGGTCTACCAGGGCATCCGGCTCACGCCCGAGGAGATCTCCGCGGCGGCGCTGGCCGAGGACGTGCACTGCGTGGGACTGTCCATCCTGTCCGGCTCGCACAGCGCGCTCGTCCCCGAGGTGCTGGAACGGCTGCGGGCGGCGGGGGCGGGTGACATCCCCGTCGTGCTCGGCGGCATCATTCCCCAGGCCGACGCCGTGGCGCTGAAGGCGGCCGGAGTCGCCGCCGTGTTCACCCCCAAAGACTTCGGTATCACGGAGATCATCGGCCGTATCGTCGACGAGATCCGGAAAGCGAACAAGCTCGACCCTCTGGAGGTCCCCGCATGACCACGCCCACGTCCCCGGTGAACCGGCTGCGTCCGCGCCGCTCCTGCCTCGCGGTGCCGGGTTCGAACCCGCGCTTCCTGGAGAAGGCCCAGGGCCTGCCGGCCGACCAGGTCTTCCTCGACCTGGAGGACGCCTGCGCCCCGCTCGCCAAGGAGGGCGCCCGGCACACGATCGTGGACGCGCTGAACAACGGCGACTGGACCGGCAAGACCCGGGTCGTGCGCGTCAACGACTGGACCACCCACTGGACGTACCGTGACGTCATCACGGTCGTCGAGGGCGCGGGCCAGAACCTCGACTGCATCATGCTGCCGAAGGTCCAGGACGCCCAGCAGGTCGTGGCGCTGGACCTGCTGCTGACCCAGATCGAGAAGACGATGGGCTTCGAGGTCGGCAAGATCGGCATCGAGGCGCAGATCGAGAACGCCAAGGGCCTGGTGAACGTCGACGAGATCGCCGCCGCCTCGCCCCGGCTGGAGACCATCATCTTCGGCCCGGCCGACTTCATGGCCTCCATCAACATGAAGTCCCTGGTCGTGGGCATGCAGCCGCCCGGCTACCCGGCGGACGCCTACCACTACATCCTGATGCGGATCCTGATGGCGGCCCGCATGCACGACCTCCAGGCGATCGACGGCCCCTTCCTGCAGATCCGTGACGTGGACGCCTACCGCGAGGTCGCCGGGCGCGCCGCGGCCCTGGGCTTCGACGGCAAGTGGGTGCTGCACCCCGGCCAGGTGGATGCGGCCAACGAGGTCTTCTCCCCCTCCCAGGAGGACTACGACCACGCCGAGCTGATCCTCGACGCGTACGACTGGTGCACCTCCGAGGCCGGCGGCAAGAAGGGCTCGGCGATGCTCGGCGACGAGATGATCGACGAGGCCAGCCGCAAGATGGCCCTGGTCATCGCGGGCAAGGGCCGCGCCGCCGGCATGCAGCGCACCACCAAGTTCGAGATCCCGGAGGCGTAGGGCCATGCAGTTCGGACGCACGTACGAAGAGTTCGAGGTCGGGGCGGTCTACAAGCACTGGCCCGGAAAGACGGTCACCGAGTACGACGACCACCTCTTCTGTCTGCTGACCATGAACCACCACCCGCTCCACATGGACAGCAACTACGCCGAGAACACGACGGACTTCGGCAAGAACGTGGTCGTGGGCAACTACATCTACTCGCTGCTGCTCGGCATGTCCGTGCCCGACGTCTCCGGGAAGGCCATCGCCAACCTGGAGATCGAGTCCCTGCGGCACGTGGCGCCGACCTTCCACGGCGACACCATCTACGGAGAGACCACGGTCCTCGACAAGACCCCCTCGAAGTCGAAGGACGACCGCGGGATCGTGTACGTCGAGACCAAGGGCTACAAGCAGGACGGCACCCTCGTCTGCGTCTTCCGGCGCAAGGTGATGGTCCCGACCGAGACGTACATCAAGGAGCGCGGCGGCGAGCAGCCCGGCCGCCCGCAGCTGAAGGAACAGGGGAAGTAGCCATGGCCCGACTCGCCCAGACCGCCGGGCTGAACGACGTCCAGCGGGAGATCCTCAAGACCGTCCGCGAATTCGTGGACAAGGAGATCATCCCGGTCGCCACCGAGCTGGAGCACCGCGACGAGTACCCGCAGCAGATCGTCGACGGCCTCAAGGAGCTCGGCCTCTTCGGGCTGATGATCCCGGAGGAGTACGGCGGCCTGGGTGAGTCGCTGCTCACCTACGCGCTCTGCGTGGAGGAGATAGCGCGCGGCTGGATGTCCGTCTCGGGCATCATCAACACGCACTTCATCGTGGCGTACATGCTCAAGCAGCACGGCACGCAGGAGCAGAAGGACCACTTCCTGCCGCGCATGGCCCTGGGCGAGGTCCGCGGCGCCTTCTCGATGTCCGAGCCGGGGCTGGGCTCCGATGTGTCGGCCATCACGTCCAAGGCGGTGAAGGACGGGGACGAGTACGTCCTGAACGGCCAGAAGATGTGGCTCACGAACGGCGGCAGCTCCACGCTGGTGGCCGTCCTGGTGCGAAGTGATGAAGGACACCCCGAGGGCACGGCGCCCCACAAGTCGATGACGACCTTCCTCGTCGAGAAGGAGCCGGGCTTCGGTGAGGTCCGTCCGGGCCTGACCATCCCCGGCAAGATCGACAAGATGGGCTACAAGGGCGTCGACACGACCGAGCTCATCATGGACGGACTGCGCATTCCGGCCAATCGGGTGCTCGGCGGCCAGACCGGCCGAGGGTTTTACCAAATGATGGACGGCGTCGAGGTCGGCCGCGTCAACGTGGCGGCGCGTGGCTGTGGCGTCGCTCAGCGTGCCTTCGAGCTCGGTGTCTCTTATGCCCAGCAACGTCATACTTTCGGCAAGGCGATCGCCGAGCACCAGGCCATCCAGTTCAAGCTGGCGGAGATGGCTACCAAGGTCGAGGCCGCCCATGCAATGATGGTGAACGCAGCACGCAAAAAGGACTCTGGGGAACGAAACGACCTCGAAGCAGGGATGGCGAAGTACCTCGCCTCCGAGTACTGCAAAGAGGTGGTGGAGGACGCCTTCCGCATCCACGGCGGCTACGGATTCTCGAAGGAGTACGAGATCGAGCGCCTGTACCGCGAGGCACCCATGCTGCTGATCGGTGAAGGTACTGCCGAGATCCAGAAAATGATCATCGGGCGACGCCTGCTTGAGGAGTACCGACTCCAGGGCTGAAAGTCCCTTTTGCGGCGAATCCTCCGTGGGTTCGCCGCAAAAGTGTCACTTGCAGTCACTGGCCGACGGCCATCGACTCGGCTTCTGGCTTGCCCAGTTGTTGCGCGCAACCGATAGCATTCCAGTAAAGCCGCCGTCCCGTCCCCCTGTTTGCGGCGCGGCAATCACCCGCTACGAAGGTCATCCATGCCCCACAGCCAAACCTCTGCACCTCGCGTCGGCCTCCTCGGTGGGCGTCTCGCACGCGGAGCATCGCCGTGGCTTCTGCCGACCGTCGCCACCGCGGCACTCAGCCTCACCCGGGCCCGCAAGTCCGGACGCTGGGCCGCGGCGGCCGTGCCCGCCACCGCGCTCGCCGCGGGCATGCTGTGGTTCTTCCGCGACCCCGAGCGTGAGATCGCCCAGGGCCGCGTCATCTCCCCCGCCGACGGCGTGGTGCAGAGCATCATGCCGTGGAAGGACGGGCGCACCCGCGTCGCGATCTTCATGAGCCCGCTGAACGTCCACGTCAACCGCGCGCCCCTCGCGGGCACGGTGACGTCCGTGGAGCACATCCCCGGCGGGTTCGTCCCGGCGTTCAACAAGGAGAGCGAGAACAACGAGCGCGTCGTCTGGCACTTCGACACCGAGCTCGGCGACATCGAGATGGTGCAGATCGCCGGAGCCGTCGCGCGTCGCATCGTCCCGTACCTGCCGGCCGGCACCAAGGTGGAGCAGGGTGAACGCATCGGTCTGATCCGCTTCGGCTCCCGCGTCGACATCTACCTCCCCGAGGGCGTCGAGGTCGCGGTCGAGGTCGGGCAGGCCACCACCGCGGGGGTGACCCGAATTGACCGTGACTGACCCTGAGACCCCGGCCACAGGCTGGATCCCGGAGGCCGCGGAGGAAGAGTCCGCAGAGGACGACATGCCGCTGTCGCTGCGGCTGTCGATAGCGGACACCCTCACCCTCGGCAACGCCACCTGCGGATTCATGGCGGTGTACTTCACCACCACGGGGATCCTCATCCCGCACCTCACCGGCAGCGGCGAGTCGGGCATGGCCCGGCACAGCGCGGCGACCGCGGTGATACTGATGCTGCTCGCGGCGGTCTTCGACCTCTTCGACGGCATCGTGGCCCGCAAGCTGCGCAGCTCGCCGATGGGCGCGGAGCTGGACAACCTGTCCGACCTGATCAGCTTCGGGCTGGCGCCCGCGTACTTCGTGCTGGTGTACGGCATGGTCGCGGACGACGCGCACCAGAAGATGTCGGCGCTGGCGGCGATCGTGGTGCTGCTGGCGGTCGTCCTGCGGCTGGCGAGATTCAGCTGCGTGACGATGAAGGACGGCATGTTCCAGGGCATGCCGAGCCCCTTCGGAGCCCTGACCGTCGTGTCGATCGTGCTGCTGGAGCTGCCGTTCGTGCCGACGCTGCTGGCGATCATCGGGGTGGCCTGGCTGATGGTGAGCCGGGTCGAGTACCCGAAGCCGCGGGGTGTCCTCGCGGTGGCGATGCTCAGCTGGATCGTCGGGGCGATGGGGCTGCTGGCGGCGTGGGCGTTCGACGCACCGGGCGGGCAGCTGCTGCTGCAGACGGGCTGCGCGCTGCAGATCGCCCTCGCGGCGACGATCCCGCTGTTCGCGACGACCCGCCGCGCGAACACGTTCCGCCACAACCGCCGCGAGGCCCGCGCGGCCCAGCTCCCGTAACACCCCGGCCACCGCTCCTCCCGAAGGCCCCCGCTGCCCCAGGCACCGGGGGCCTTTCGCTGCCCGGAGGGCGGCCGCGGGTCGGGGCCTCTGCCCGGGACGGGCGGTGTCGCCGGGGTCGCCCAGGGGCTCTGCGCGGGCGGGCGGTGCTGCCGGGGGCGCTGCCCGCGTGGGCGGGGTCGCCCAGGGCCTCGGGACCCACCTCTCTTACCGCCACGCCACTCAGCCCGGCGCGGCAGAACCAGCCCCGGCGATACCTCAGCCCCGCCGGCGTGTGAGGCGCGGGGCCCGGGGGCCGTCCCCCGGCAACGGCCGACACACCACATCCAGTCCAGGCACAGCAAAAACCAGCCTGTCGGCGGCTCGGCTCGGAGGCCCGGCCCCGCCGCCGAGGGAGGCCCGGGGCCGCGGTCGGGACCGGGCCGGCTCGGCTCCCGACGCGGAGGGGCGGCGGTGGCAATCCGGCCAGAGTCCGGGGAGGTTGTGCCGAGCTCGGGGCCGGGTACGGCTTAGGCTTGGTGTCGGAAAACCGCCAGCCTCGCCGGGGCGGGGCCAGGATGCTGGAGCCATGTACACCGACACCGACCGCTGCGTCAGGGCAGTGCAGTCCAAGGACGCCCGCTTCGACGGGTGGTTCTTCACCGCCGTCCTGACCACCCGGATCTACTGCCGGCCCAGCTGTCCCGCCGTGCCCCCGAAGGTCGAGAACATGACCTTCCTGCCCAGCGCCGCCGCCTGCCAGCAGGCCGGGTTCCGGGCGTGCAAGCGGTGCCGGCCCGACACCTCCCCCGGCTCCCCCGAGTGGAACGCCCGCGCCGACGCCGTGGCACGCGCCATGCGGCTCATCCAGGACGGTGTCGTGGACCGCGAGGGCGTGCCGGGGCTCGCGGCCCGGCTCGGTTACTCCGCCCGGCAGGTCGAACGCCAGCTGAACGCCGAGCTCGGGGCCGGGCCGCTCGCCCTCGCCCGGGCGCAGCGGGCGCAGACGGCCCGGCTGCTCATCGAGACCTCCGAGCTGCCCATGGGCGACATCGCGTTCGCCGCCGGGTTCTCCTCCATCCGGACCTTCAACGACACCGTGCGTGAGGTGTTCGCCCTCGCTCCGAGTGAGCTGCGGAGCAGGGCCGGGAAGACCGGCCGGCAAAAGCCCCGGATTCCAGGGACGATCAGCCTGCGGCTGCCCTACCGGGCCCCGCTCAACCCCGACAACCTCTTCGGCCACCTCGCCGCGACCGCCGTCCCCGGGGTCGAGGAGTGGAGGGCCGGGGCGTACCGGCGGACGCTGAGGCTGCCGTACGGGACCGGGGTCGTCGCGCTGAGCCCGCAGCCCGGCCACATCGGCTGCCAGCTCGCCCTCACCGACCTGCGCGACCTCACCATCGCCATCAGCCGCTGCCGCTGGATGCTCGACCTCGACGCGGACCCCGAGGCCGTCGACGGCCAGCTGCGCTGCGACCCGCTGCTGGCACCGCTGGTGGACAAGGCCCCGGGGCGCCGGGTCCCGCGTACCGTCGACGCCGCGGAGTTCGCGGTACGGGCGGTCCTCGGCCAGCAGGTGTCCACCGCCGCGGCCCGTACGCACGCCGCCCGGCTCGTCACCGCGTACGGCGAACCGGTGGCCGATCCCGACCCGGACGGGGGGCTGACCCACGTCTTCCCCTCCCCGCAGGCCCTCGCCGGGCTGGACCCCGAGGCGCTGGCGCTCCCCCGCAGCCGGCGCACCACCCTCACCACTCTCGTGGCGGCACTGGCCGAGGGCTCGCTCACGCTCGGCATCGACAGCGACTGGGAGGCGGCCCGCGCGCAGCTGAACGCCCTGCCGGGCTTCGGCCCGTGGACCACCGAGGTGATCGCGATGCGGGCGCTGGGCGACCCGGACGCCTTCCTCCCGTCGGACCTCGGCGTCCGCCGGGCCGCCGCCGGGCTCGGGCTGCCGTCCACGCCCGCGGCGCTCACCGCCCGGGCGGCCGACTGGCGACCCTGGCGCGCGTACGCCGTCCAGTACCTGTGGGCCACCGACAGCCACCCCGTCAACCACCTGCCCGTCTGAGGAGTTCGCCCGTCATGAAGAGCAAGCAGCACACCGTCGTCGACAGCCCGTACGGCCCGCTCACCCTGGTCGCCACCGAGGGCGTCCTCAGCGGCCTCTACATGGCCGGACAGCGGCACCGCCCGGCGGAGGAGTCCTTCGGCGAGCGGGTCGCCGCGGCCGAGGGGCCCTTCCCCGAGGTGGCCCGGCAGTTGACGGCGTACTTCGCGGGGGAGCTGACCGAGTTCGACCTCCCCGTCAGGATGGAGGGCACGGAGTTCCAGCGCAGCGTGTGGGACCAGCTCGTACGGATTCCCTACGGCAGCACCTGGTCCTACGGGGAGCTCGCGGCCCGGCTCGGCAAGCCGAACGCCTCCCGCGCGGTGGGCCTGGCCAACGGCAAGAACCCGATCGGGATCATCGTCCCGTGCCACCGGGTGATCGGCGCCTCGGGCGGTATGACCGGCTACGGGGGCGGCATCGAGCGCAAGGTGCGGCTCCTGGCCTTCGAGGCCGGGGCCCGGCCGCTTCAGATCACCGCGAGCGGGACCAGCAGCGCGAAGGCGGCCCCCGCCTCCACCGCGTAGGCGTACAGGGAGGGGTGGTGCACGGGGGCGGCCAGGAGGACCACGCTCCGCCGGTCGGCGGCGGCCGCCACCCAGTCGGCGTCGGCGCCGAGGTTGCCCTGGTACCAGCCCTCACAGGCGCCCGGGCCGGTGACGGCGAGGAGGTCGTCCTCGCGCCGGTAGAACGCCTGCCAGCCGGCTGCGGGCGCGGCCCAGCCCTCGAAGTCGGTGAACCGGGCCCAGCCGCCCTCGCGTATGGCGGTGTCGAACAGCCACACCGGCGTCCCCTCGGGGGTGACCTCGTCGCCGGCCTGTTCTTCGGTGGTGAAGTGGACCATGGGCAGGGCGTCGGGTCCGTCGGCCGTGCTGGGCCAGGCGTACATCGTGATCATCAGCTGATTCTGTCCTGCTCGGGGTAAGCCCGGTGTCACGGGGTGAGCGGCCGCCGGCCGTTCTCCAGCTCCACGGTCCCCTCGCCCGACTCCAGGACCCGGTACGCCTCCAGGGTGCGCAGGCCGAGGGAGCCGAGGAGGTGGGCGGTGAGCTCGGCGGGCTCCACCAGCCGCCAGGAGAGCAGTTCCTCCTCCTGGAGCCGGATGGCGGCGAGCTGCTCCGCGTCGAGTACGCCGCCGTCGTAGAGGTAGGCGACCAGCGGCGGACGGCCCGCTCCGAGGGTCCAGTCGAGGGCCAGCAGCCGTCCGAGCGGCAGGTCGAGCCCGATCTCCTCGGCGCTCTCCCGCCGGGCCGCGGCCCGCGGGGACTCCCCGCCGTCGGACTCGATGGTCCCGCCGGGCAGGGCCCACCCCTCCCGGTAGTTGGGCTCCACGAGCAGCACGCGCCCGCCGGCGTCCCGGTAGAGCACGGCGGCCCCGGCCAGCACCCGGGGCAGGCTCGCGATGTAGGTGGCGTAGTCATCCGTGGTGGTCACCCGGCAACCCTACCGAGCCGCGTGTGTGACCGGCCCCACCTCCGGCGTCCGCAGGCCCCCGGCGCGGGTGGGGCCGCCGCTCCCCACCTGCGGCGTCGGCAGTCGTGACGGGGCCGTGTGAGATCATCGGATCTCGATCGGCCGACCGCCCGCTCATATGAAGAGCCGTAGAACGGATAACATTCTGGCCGATCAGCACGGGGGGTTCTCCACTGCACGCGCATGTCGGGCCCTGCCGCACCACGTCGACCAGCCGTCAGCGGCCGGTCAGATCGCCGGCGCCTCGCCGGCGCTCTTTACGCTCTCAGGTATTGGGGACAGGCGAACAGCCATGCTCAACGCAGCCGCCTCGGCAAGCACCGACACCGCGCCCGTTCCCGCGCTGTCGGTCGTCATCCCGATCTACAACGAGCAGGAGGCGCTGCCGCTGACCGTGGCGCGCCTGCGGCCGATTCTGGACGGACTGGGCGTCGCCTACGAGGTGGTGGGCATAGACGACGGCAGCACCGATGCCACGCCTGTGATCATGCAGAAGATCCGTCAGGACTGGCCGGAGCTGCGCATCGTGCGCTTCGCCCGCAATTCCGGTCACCAGGCCGCCCTCACGGCGGGCATCCACAAGGCTCTCGGCGACTACGTGGTGAGCATCGACGCGGACCTGCAGGACCCGCCGGAGAAGATAGTGGAGATGTTCGACCTCGCCCGCGGGCAGGACCTCGACATCGTCTACGGCGTACGGGGCGACCGCGGCACCGACACCTTCTTCAAGCGGCGTACGGCCGGCGCCTACTACTGGCTGATGCGCAAGCTGGTCGGCAAGAACATGCCGAACCAGGCCGGCGATTTCCGGCTGCTCAGCCGCGCCGCCGTGGACGCGCTGAAGTCGCTGCCCGAGCACCAGCCGGTCTACCGGCTGCTCGTGCCGTGGCTCGGGTTCAGCAGCGGCGAGGTCGTGTACGTCCGCGAGGAGCGGGTCGCCGGGAGCACGCACTACCCGCTGTCGAAGATGGTGCGGCTCGCCCTCGACAGCATCACCAACTTCTCCGCCAGCCCGCTGCGCCTGGCCACCTGGCTCGGCCTGACGAGCTTCCTGGTCTGCCTCGGCCTCGCCGTCTACACCACGCTGCAGTATGCGTTCGGCTCCACCGTGCCGGGCTGGTCGTCTCTGTTCATCGGCATGCTCTTCATCGGCGGCGTGCAGTTGATCTGTGTGGGCTTGCTCGGTGAGTACATCGGACGGATCTATTCCGCGGTCCAGGCCCGGCCGGCCTACTTCATCGGATACGACTCCGCAGAGGAGGACGCCTCCGAGCGGACTCCCCGGAGCTCCGAGCACGCGGCCTGAGCGGTATGGGTACAACGGAAAGCCCTGCCCCCGAGCGGATCCCGGGGGCAGGGCGGCCGTCCGGCCGCTCGGACGTCCCCGGAGGGGTGGCGCAGCCGCGCCCGGCCCGGACCGCGGTCCTGCTCCGCTTCCTGCCGGCGGTCACGGCCTACCTCTTCCTGGTCGTTCTGCTGCTGACCGCCGGCACCTCGGCGGGCGACGTCGCCCGGTACACCGGTTACGCCGCCTGGGGTGTGCTCACGCCCGGCACACTGGTGTTCCGGGCGTTGCGCCGACGGCCGCACACCCTGGTGGAGGACCTCGCCTACGGGGCGGTCACCGGCCTGGTCCTGGAACTCGTCGCCTGGTTCGTCCTCGTCTCAGCCGGGGCGCAGTCCCTGGCCGTCGCCTGGCCGCTCGCCGTGGTGGTCCCGTTCGCGGCGGTACCCCGGCTGCGGCGGCACTGGCGCCCGCGGGGCTACGAGAGCCCGTCCGCGGGCTGGTCGTGGGCGGTGGCCGGGACGGTCATGCTCAGCAGCGCCTACTTCTTCCAGGACTTCCTGTCCCGCTATCCCGTACTGCCCGCCGGGACGGGCACGCGCATCTTCGGCGACATCCCCTACATGCTGTCGCTCGCGGCGAACGCGAAACAGCATGCCCCGCCGACCCTTCCGCAGGTGGCCGGCGAACCCCTGCACTACCACTGGTTCTCCTTCGCCCACATGGCGATGACCGACATGGTCGGCCACATCGACCTGGCGGTGGTCGAGAACCGGCTCATGGTTCCGGCACTGGCCGCACTTGCGATGCTGATCACCGCGGTGGTGGCCCGGCGCCTCACCGGCCGGGCCTGGGCCGGCCCGCTGGCCGCAGTGCTGGTCTTCGCGGTCGGCGAGTTCACGGCGGCCTATCCCAACAACGTGGACAGCTGGACGCTGGGGGCCCCGGCGGTCCGGCTGATGTACTGGTCCAGTGTCTCCCTGGCGTACAGCCAGCCCCTGCTGATCGCACTGCTGGGTGCCGTCGGCGACGCGCTGCGCAGGAAACCCGAGGGTGGGGGCGGTGCATCGGAGCGTTCCGCTCCGCTGTTCGGCGGCGGTGGGTTCGTCCTGGTCGCGATGTTCGCGCTGGCGTCGAGTGCTGCGAAGGCGAGTACGCTGCCGGTGACCCTCGCCGGGCTCGCCCTCGCCGGACTCGTCCTGCTGGTCACCACCCGCCGGATACCGTGGCGTGTGGTCGCGCTGGGCGCGATCGTCGCAGGGGCACAGCTCTTCGCGACCGCGGCCGTCTTCCGGTTCGAGAGCTACGGACTCCAGATCGTTCCGTTCGGGAACCTCCGGCAGTTCTGGGCGGACCCTCGGCATGCACGATCGACGGGGGTCCAGGCCGCCGTGGTCGTCGCCACGCTGTTCGCCTTCGTGCTGAACCACCACGTGAAGCTGCTCGGCATGCTGCCGCTGCTCTGGCGCCGACGGCTGCGGCTGGAGCCGGTCCAGTGGTTCCTGTTCGGCGCAGCCGTGGCGGGACCTGCCGCCTATCTGGTCGTCAAGGGTTACAACGCCGGTTACTTCACGATCGCGGCTCTTCCCTTCGGCGTGGTCCTTTCGGCATGGGGGTACTGCGAGACCTTCGAGCGTGCCGCGCTCCCCCGCCGGGCCAAGGCGGCGCTGGCCGTCGCCACGCTCGCCTTCGTCGCTCTGCTGACCTTCGCCATCTACCGCTACTCGGACCGCTGGGCGCGGTTCGCCCGGCACGCCTTCGGCGCCGACCAGGGCCGCGAGCCGTATGCCGTGCTGCTGGCAGCACTTGCCGCGGCTGCCGTACTGGCCGCCGCGGCCCTCGCGGCCGGCCTGCTGTGGCGGGCGCTCGGACGGGCGTGGCCGGCGCTGCGCGGGAGGGGCGGCATTCTTCTGCTGACCGCGGGTCTCGCCGCCGGCGCCCCCGGTATCTTCCACGACGCGCTCCAGGCGCGGGAGACGGCCTGGTCGGGTTCCTGGGTGATGCCCGGGACCCAGGTGGAGGCGGCTCGGTGGATCCGCGGGCACAGCGCGCCCTCGGACGTGCTGGTGACCAACAGCCACTGCTGGCAGTTCGACGACTACGCCGACGGCCCCGCGTGCGACAACGTGCGTTCGCAATGGCTGAGCGGCTACTCGGAGCGGTCGGTGCTGATCGAGGGGTGGGCGTACGCGCCCCGAGCCGTCGCCCTGACCGGTGGCGGCACCGCCTACGGCGGGCCGTTCTGGGACCAGGAGCTGTTCCGTCTCAACGAGGACGCGGTGTACCGGCCCACCGCGGAGAACCTGCTCCGGCTCCGCGAGCAGTACCACGTGCGCTATGTCGTGGCCCACCGCCCGTCGGGTGCGGAGTCGCCGCTGCTGGCCACGCTGGCGGAGCGCGTGTTCGACAACGGCCGGGTGGCCGTCTACCGGCTCGCGGACGGTACGGGGAAGGTCCGGCCCGCCGGTTCCTGAATCCGCTGTCGGCGTCCGGCATGTCCAGGCGTGCCTCATTCCCGGGAATCGGCACACATGCGACCACACTATGTGGGCGTATGTCCAGATTTATGGCCGTCGTGGACCGGGTGTGGCCCAGGCCACCCATGGGCATAGGAGGATCCTCCGGATAGGCTCATGGTGGCGCGACTGCACTGTTCGATAGCAAGGGATTAGCAAGGTGACGGACGGAGCAGTAACTGAGGCCGCGCGCGTGCTCATCGCCGCGGACAAATTCAAGGGCTCGCTCACGGCCGTTCAGGTCGCGGAGCGGGTGACGGCGGGTCTTCGCAAGGCCGTACCGGGCGTGGAGGTCGAGACCCTCCCCGTCGCGGACGGCGGCGACGGCACGGTCGCGGCCGCTGTTGCGGCCGGTTTCGAACGCCGGGAGGTACGGGTCACCGGGCCGCTCGGCGAGCAGGTCACGGCCGCCTTCGCGCTGCGCGACGGCACCGCCGTGGTCGAGATGGCGGAGGCCTCCGGCCTTCAGCTGCTGCCGACGGGCGTCTTCGCCCCGCTGACGGCCACCACGTACGGCTCCGGCGAGCTGCTGAAGGCCGCGCTGGACGCGGGGGCGCGCTCGATCGTGTTCGGCGTGGGCGGCAGCGCCACCACCGACGGCGGCGCGGGCATGCTGGCCGCCCTCGGCGCGGTGTTCCTGGATGCGAACGGCGAACCGGTCGGCCCGGGCGGCGGCGCGCTGGCGGAGCTGGCCTCGGCCGACCTGTCGGGCATCGACCCGCGCTTCGCGGAGGTGGACTTCGTCCTGGCCAGCGACGTGGACAACCCGCTGACCGGCCCGAAGGGCTGCGCGGCGGTCTACGGCCCGCAGAAGGGCGCTTCGCCCGAGGACGTGGCGACGCTGGACGCGGCGCTGGCGCACTACGCGCAGGTGCTGGAGAAGTCGATCGGCCCGAAGGCCGCCGAGCTCGCGGCTTCCCCGGGCGCGGGCGGCGCGGGCGGCATCGGGTACGGCGCCCTGCTGCTGGGCGCGGGCTTCCGGCCCGGTATCGAGCTGATGCTGGACGTGCTGGGCTTCGCCCCGGCGCTGGAGCGGGCCACGCTGGTGATCACCGGTGAGGGCTCGCTGGACGAGCAGACCCTGCACGGCAAGGCCCCGGCCGGTGTCGCGGCGGCGGCGCGGGCGGCGGGCAAGCCGGTCGTGGCGGTCTGCGGCCGGCTGCTGCTGGGCCAGGAGGCCCTGGAGGCGGCCGGCATCCGCAAGGCCTACCCGCTGACGGACCTGGAGCCCGATCCGGCCAAGTCCATCCCGAACGCGGGTCCGCTGCTGGAGCAGGTCGCGGCCAACATCGCCGCCGACGTCCTGTGATCCGTACGACGTCCTGACGAAGACGCCGAAGGCCCGGCACCCGTGAGGGGCCGGGTCTTCGCCGTTCGCCTGCGGAGCGGCGGGGGCGGCTGGTATGCCGGGAGTCATGGACCAGCTGGCCACCGAGCGACTCGTACTCGTACCCCTGGACGCCGAGCGGGCCCGCGCGCTGGCCGCCGGGGCCCCCGGGGCAGCGGACAGGTGGGCGCCCGGGTATCCCGACGAGGGGGACCGGGCCGGCGCCCTGCGGTACCTGCGGGTGCTCGCCGACGGCGGGGACCCCCGCCCCTTCGGGGCGTACGAGATCCGGCGGCGGGACGACGGCGTGGCCATCGGCGGCGCCGGCTTCCACGGCCCGGCGGACGCGCACGGGGTGGTGACCATCGGCTACGGCCTGGTCCCCGCCGCGCGCGGCCGCGGCTACGCCACCGAGGCCCTGCGGGCGCTGCTGGACCATGCGCGCGAACACGGCGCACGGGGGGTGGCCGGTGACGCCGACCGGGAGAACACCGCCTCCCAGCGGGTGATGGCCGCGGCCGGGATGCGGCTCGTCCACGAGGACGAGCTGCTGCGCCACTACGCGGTGAGCTGGGCCGCCCCGGACGCGGCCAGCAGCTGAGCCGTCGTCACCACGCGGGCGAAGCCGCCGCCCTGCAGGTTGACCGCGGTGGCGGTGGCGAGCTGGTCGGCCGTCAGGCTCAGCCCGTCGGGGCCCTCAAGGTCGAAGGTGTGGGTGGCGTCGAGCGGGAGGAGCACGTCGTAGCCCAGGTTGCCGGCCATCCGGGCGGTGGTCTCGACGCACATGTTGGTCTGGATGCCGGTCACCACCAGCTGGCCGATCCCCTGGGCGGTGAGCCATGCGCCCAGGTCGGGGGTGCCGTAGAAGGAGGAGTTGACGGTCTTCGTGACCAGCAGGGCCTCCCGGCCCTCCCACTGGGCCACGAAGTCCTTGAAGGCGTGTCCGGGCTGCCCCGCGCCGAGGACGGAGCCGGGGGTGCGGGAGGTGTGCCGGACTAGCACCACCGGACGGCCGGACTGCTGCCAGGCGTCCATCAGGGCGGCGATGTTGGCCTCGGCGGCCGGGTTGTTGCGGGGGCCCCAGAAGGAGGCGTCGTCGAAGCCCTTCTGCACGTCGACGACCAGCAGGGCGCTCTTCGCAGCGATCTCGATCCCGGTCTTGTACGTCTCCGTGGTCTCGGACGTGTCCCCGGGCGTGGTGTCGGGGGTGTCCCCGGGCGTGGTTCCGGGCGTGGTTCCGGGCGTGGTCTCGTGCGCGTTCTTCGTCATGCCCCCATGCTGGTCCGCCCGCGAGGCGACCGACAGCGCAGACGGGGACCCGAAACGATGGGATCCTGCCAGTCTGGCAGGATGGGGCCGTGCACCGCATCGCCGTCGTCGTCCAGCCGGGCATCCGCAGCTTCGACCTGGCCGTCATCACCGAGGTGTGGGGCCCGGACCGCAGCCGCCTCGGCGTCCCCCGCTTCGAACTGCGCCGGTGCGCCGTCGACACTGCTCCGATCCCGCTGCCCGGCGGGCTGACGCTGGCCCCCGACCGGGGGCTCGACTGGCTCGGCGCGGCCGACCTGGTCGTCGTACCGGCCCTGGCCGAGCCCGCCGATCCGACGCCCGAGCCGGTCCTCGCCGCCCTGCGGGAAGCGCACGCCCGGGGCGTGCCGGTCGCCGCGCTGTGCGCCGGGGCCTTCATCCTGGCCGAGGCGGGGCTGCTGGCCGGCCGCCGGGCGGTGACCCACTGGTCGCTGGCCCCGCAGCTCGCCGCCCGCCACCCCGCGGTGCTGGTCGAGGACGCCCCGCTGTACGTGGAGGACGGCGGTCTGTGGACCTCCGCCGGGGTGGCCTCCGGGATCGACCTCTGTCTGCACCTGGTACGGGAGGCGCACGGCGCGGAGGCCGCCGCCGCCATCGCCCGCTCCATGGTGACGGGCCCCTTCCGCACCGGGGAGCACGCCCAGTACCTGGACCGGCCCGTCCCGCCCGCGGACCGCACCGCCGAGGCCCTGTCCGCCGTACGGGAACGGGCCCTGCGCCACCTGCACGAGCCGCTGTCGGTCGCCACGCTGGCCGGATGGGCCGGCATGTCGCCGCGCTCCTTCGCCCGCCACTTCGCCGCCGCCACCGGCACCACGCCCCACCGGTGGCTGCTCGTCCGCCGCCTGGACGAGGCCCGCAGGCTGCTGGAGCTCACCGACCACCCGGTCCCGGAAGTGGCCCGGCGCGCGGGCTTCGCCAGCGAGGTCACCTTCCGCCAGCACTTCACCGCACACGTCGGCCTCGGTCCGCGGGCGTACCGTGCGGCCGCAATCACCGCACCGGCAGCGCCCAAATCCCGGCGACAGTGTTAGAAATGGCTCATGACCGGACGTTTGGGTCGACCCAGGGGATCGCCGCCCCGGCAGCCGACCGGGCGGGACCCGGGCCTGCTCTCGCGCCTGTCCCCGGGCACGCACAGCGTCGCCGGTCAGGTCTTCGCGCTCCAGGCCGTGATCGTGCTGCTGCTGATCGCCGCGGCCGCCCTGGCCCTCGTCCTCCAGGAGCGGTCCCACAGCGAGCAGGACGCCCGCCACCGCTCGCTCGCGGCCGCCGAGGCCTTCGCCCACGCCCCCGGCCTCCCGGCGGCGCTGGCGTCCCCCGATCCGACCGCCGTGCTGCAGCCCCTGGCCGATGCCGCGCGCCGTGCCTCCGGGGTCGACTTCATCGCCGTGATGAGCCGCGACGGGGTCCGCTACACCGACTCCCGGCCGGATCTGATCGGCCGGCGGGCCACCGGCGACCTGTCACGGGCCGTCGCCGGGCACTCCTTCACCGAGGTGTTCAAGGGCGCGCCCAGCGACGCGGTGCGCGCCGTGGTCCCCGTCCGGAATGCCGACGGGGCCGTGGTCGGCCTCGTCGGGACCGGGATCGAGGTGGCGAACGTGTCCGACGTGGTGGAGGGCCAGCTCCCGCTGCTCCTCGGCGCCGCCGCCGGCGCCCTGCTGCTCGGCACCGGCGGCGCGGCGCTGGTCAGCCGCCGGCTGCGGCGCCAGACGCGGGGCCTGGGCGAGGCGGAGATGGCCCGGATGAACGAGCACCACGAGGCGGTGCTGCACGCCGTCCGCGAGGGCGTCCTCATCATCAGCGCCGACCACCGGCTGCTGCTCGCCAACGACGAGGCCCGGCGACTGCTGAACCTGCCGCCCGACGCCGAGCAGCGGCCGGTCACCGAGCTGGGCCTCGACCCGCGCACCGCCGACCTGCTGGTGTCGGGGCGGGTCGCGACGGACGAGGTGCACCTGGCGGGCGACCGGCTCCTCGCGGTCAACGTACGCCCCACCAAGCCGTACGGGGGCCATCCCTCCGGCAGTGTCATGACCCTGCGCGACACCACCGAGCTCGCCTCGCTCTCCGGCCGCGCCGAGGTGGCCCGGGAGCGGCTGCAGCTGCTCTACGACGCCGGCGTGCGGATCGGGACCACCCTGGACGTGGTGCGCACCGCGGAGGAGCTCTCGGAGGTCGCCGTCCCCCGGTTCGCCGACTTCGTGACGGTGGAGCTGCTGGAGCCGGTGCTCCACGGCGAGGAGCCCTCCGCCGCCGGGGAGACGTACACCGAGATGCGCCGGGCCGCGATGAGCGGGGTGCGTACGGACCAGCCGCTGCAGCCCGTCGGCGACACCATCCGCTTCGACGTGCCGACCGCCCCGATGGCGGCGGCCCTGGACGCCGGGCATGCGGTCCTCGCGCCCGATCTGCACGCCGCGATGGGCTGGCGGGCCCAGGACGAGCCCGGCACCCGCGTGGCCCTCGGCTACGGACTGCACTCGCTGATCTCGGTGCCCCTCCAGGCCCGTGGAGTGGTGCTGGGCATGGCCAACTTCTGGCGGGCGGCCGACACCCCGGACGCCTTCGACGAGGAGGACCTGTCGTTCGCGGAGGAGCTCGGGGCGCGGGCGGCCGTCTGCATCGACAACGCCCGCCGCTTCACCCGCGAGCACGCGACGGCGGTGACCCTCCAGCGCAGCCTGCTGCCGCGGGTGCTGCCCGACCAGAGCGCCGTGGACGTGGCCTTCCGGTACCTGCCCGCCAAGGCGGGCGTGGGCGGGGACTGGTTCGACGTCATCCCCCTCGCCGGGGCCCGCGTGGCGCTGATCGTCGGCGACGTCGTCGGCCACGGGGTGCACGCGGCGGCGACCATGGGCCGGCTGCGGACCGCCGTGCACAACTTCTCCACGCTGGACATGCCGCCCGACGAGCTGCTGGGCCATCTGGACGAGCTGATCAGCCGGATCGACCAGAACGACGCCGCGCTCTCCAATGCGGCCGGCGACGGGGCGGAGGAGCCGGCCGGCATCACCGGGGCCACCTGCCTGTACGCGGTCTACGACCCGGTGTCCGGGCGGTGCACGATGGCCAGCGCCGGCCATCCGGGACCCGCGCTGGTCTGGCCCGACGGGCGGGTGGAGTTCCCGGAGCTGCCCGCGGGGCTGCCGCTCGGCGTGGGCGGCATGCCCTTCGAGGCCACCGAGCTGCGGCTGCCCGAGGCGAGCCGGCTGGTGCTGTTCACCGACGGCTTGCTGGAGGACCGCGACCGGGACTTCGACACCGGACTGGGGCTGCTCGCGCAGACGCTCGCGCGGACCGACCGGAGCCCGGACCAGGCGTGTTCGGACGTCCTGGCGGCGCTGCTGTTCCCCTCGCCGAGCGACGACATCGCCCTGCTGATCGCCGACACGCGCCGGCTGGAGTCCGACAGGATCGCCGAGTGGGAGGTGCCCGCGGACCCGGCCGCCGTCTCGCGCGTACGGGGAGCGAGTTCCGCGCAGCTCAGCGCGTGGGGGCTGGAGGACATCGCCTTCACCACGGAGCTCATCCTCAGCGAGCTCGTCACGAACGCCATCCGGTACGGGAGCGCCCCCATCCGGGTGCGGATGCTGCGTGACCGCACCCTGATCTGCGAGGTATCCGACAGCAGCAGCACCTCCCCGCACCTGCGCTACGCGGCCACCACCGACGAGGGCGGGCGCGGCCTGTTCCTGGTGGCCCAGTACGCCGACCGCTGGGGCACCCGCTACACCGAGCGGGGCAAGGTCATCTGGGCCGAGCTGCCGCTGACCGGCGGCAAGGAGCCCGCCGAGCCGGTGGTGGACCTGGAGAGCCTGGAGGACATGGCCTGGTGAGGCGGCCCGGTGCGCGCCCTCAAGGCCGCGCCGCCGTACGGGCCAGCAGCACCGCCACGTCGTCCTGGGGGGCGCCCTGGAGCAGCCGCGCCAGGATCCCGTCGCACAGGCGGTCCAGGTGCTGCCCGGGCTCCCGCAGGGCGACGGCGAGCAGTGCGAGGCCCTGGTCGAGGTCCCGGTCGCGGGCTTCGATGAGGCCGTCGGTGTAGAGGACGAGCATGCTGCCGGGGGGCAGGGCGACTTCCTCGGTACGGAAGTCGCGTCCGCCCGTGCCGAGCGGGGTGCCGGGCGGGCCGTCCAGGAAGGCGACCTCCCCGTCGGCCGTCACGACGGCCGGCGGCGGGTGGCCGGCGCGGGCGACGACGCAGCCGCCGGTGGCCGGGTCGTGGACGGCGTAGACGCAGGTCGCCATCTCGTCCTCGCCCAGGTCGGCGACGGCGGCGTCGAGCGAGCGCAACAGCTGCGTCGGGGTCACGTCGTGGCGGGCGAGGGTCCGTACGGCCGTGCGCAGCTGGCCCATGACGGCCGCGGCGTGGATGCCGTGGCCCATCACGTCCCCGATGACCAGACCGGTCCGTCCGCCCGGCAGCTGGATCACGTCGTACCAGTCCCCGCCGACGTCGTGGTCGCTGGCGGGCAGGTAGCGGCCGGTGAGTTCGAGGCCGGTGACCTCGGGCAGGGCGCTGTTGCTGAGGCTGCGCTGGAGGGTCAGGGCGGCGCGCCGCTGGTTGGTGTACATGCGGGCGTTGTCGATGTTGAGCGCCCCGCGGGAGACGACCTCGTCGAGGAGGACGCAGTCCTGCGCGTCGAACGGCTCGCGCGTGCCCAGCCGGGTGACGGTGACCGCGCCGAGGACGGTGCCGCGGGCGACGAGGGGGATCAGCCGGGCCGAGCCGAGGGTGGCCAGGTAGGCGCGCAGCGGTTCGGCCCGCGGATCGGTGACCAGTGCCGGGATGTCGGACACGTACAGGTTCATGGGCCGGCCCTCGGCGATCACCCGCTCGTACACCGACCCGGGGGGGATCCGCATGATCTGCCCGGGTGCGAGCCGGGCCGTGGGGGCGTCGGGGTCGGGGAAGCGGACGGCCAGCCGGCGCAGCACGCCCTGGTGCGAGGACGCGGCGTCGTCCGGTTCGAGGACGGCCTCCAGCAGGTGTACGTCGGCCGAGTCCGCGAGCTGCGGTACGAGGACGTCGACGATCTCATCGGCGGTCCGGGTCAGGTCCAGGGTGGTGCCGATCCGGGCGCCGGCCTCGGCGAGGACGGCGAAGCGCGCCTGGGCCCGCTCGGCCTCGACCTGTGCCTGCTGGGCTTCGGTGATGTCGATGAGGGAGGCGATCACTCCGAGCCGGCGGCCGGAGCCGTCGAGCAGCGGAGCGTAGGAGCAGGACCACGTGTGGTCCCGGTCGGGGTCGCTGGGCGTGCGGCCGGTGCGGCGGACGTCGAGGACGGCGGTGCCCCGGTCCAGCACCTGCTGCATCGTGGCCTCCAGTGCGACGGCGTTGACGCCGGGGACGACCTCGGTGAGCCGTTTGCCGAGGTGGGCGGCGGCCGTGACGCCGTTCATCCGGGCCAGCGCGTCGTTGACCCGCAGGAAGCGCAGGTCGGGGCCCAGGGTGGCGAGGCCGATCGGCGACTGCGTGAACAGGCTCTGGAGGGCGGCGAGGGAGTCCCGCATGCGCAGGACTTCGGAGGTCTCCACGGCGATGAGCAGGGCGCCCGTGCGCCCCTGCGGGTCGACGGCGGGGACGATCCACATCTCCATCGTGACGCGGTGGCCGTCGCGGTGGCGCACGGGCAGCGTCCCGACCACCGTTTCACCCGACTGGACGCGCCGGGTCAGGTCGTCGGCGAGGTCCCGGTTGGCGTCGGGGACCAGCACGGACGTCCCGGGCCGTCCGAGGATGTCCTCGGGGCGGTGCCCCAGCAGGTCCTGGGCGGCCAGCGACCATTCCACGATGCGGCCGTCGGCGTCCTCCCGCCACAGGGCGATGGGCAGCAGCTCGCGCAGGACACCGGCGTACCCGACAGCCGCGGCCGGCTGTTCCGGGACCTCGCTCGTCGACTGGTAAGTGTCCACCGCACCGACCTCACCCCGGGGGGCCTGATTTCCTACCGATTCACCCTAGCCGAGCCGCGGGAACGGGGCGCTGCGTCGGCTCGGCCGGCCCGGCCCCCGCCTTCCGGGCCCCGGGCGCGCAGCCGGCCGGGGGAGGACGGAGGTGACCCAGGCCAGGACGGCGTAGAGGATGAGGGCGGCCCACCATCCGCCGAGCCCGCAGCGGCCGGCCTGGACCAGCGCCGCGATCACGCCCGCGGCGAGCGTGGCGGCGGGGAGCAGCAGCCACCGCTCGGTGCCCGCGTACAGCAGGGCCGCGGCCGCGAGGGCGAACGCGGCGCCGACGACCAGGGTGCAGGTCCGGGGGGCGAGGCCGGGGGTGGTCAGGCCGCGCAGCTGCCACAGGGCGACCGGCGGTCCGGCCAGGAGCAGTACGTACGGGGCTCTGCGCGGCCCGGCGGGGGCGCCCCGGCGGTACGGGGCCGCCGCGAGGGCGGTCATCGCGTGGAGGCAGAGCGGGATGTGGGCGGGGAGGGAGGACCACCGGCCGGTGCTGAAGGCGACGCCGGTCCACATCAGCGCCACTGCGGTCAGGGCCGCCGCCGGGGCGAGGACGGCGCACAGGAGCGGCAGGCAGACCAGCGGTTTGAGCACCCCGAGCACCCCCTGCACGAGGCGGGCCCCGGCCTTGCCGGTGGGCTGGGGCGCCGGCCAGGCCAGCAGCCCGGCGCGCAGGACCGCCCGCCGCGGGTCCCGCGCCCGCAGCAGCAGCCCGACGTCCTCGGCGCCGACGGCCCGGAAGGAGTCCATCGCCGCGTCGAAGGCGGCCTGCGTCCTCAGCGGCGGCGGGTCGGGCGGCGGGTCGGGGGGCCTGTTCCCGCCGCGGAAGCCCCGGGCGTGCAGGGCGGCGATGAAGGGCAGTTCCTCGTCGAGGATCTCGTGCTGGCGGACGGCGGTGAGCACGCCCCGGACCCGGTCCCAGCGGGCCGCGCCCGGGTTCCCGGTGACGTCGGCCGCCCAGAGTGCGGTGAAGCGGGGGCCGGGCGCCAGTGCGGCCTCGATGTCCTGCCCGAGCGTGGCGAGGTCGCTGTCCTCCCCGAACGCGGCGGCGAGCCGTTCGTCGGAGGCGACGACGCCGACGAGGGATGCGGCGCCGTCGAGCCGGCCCCAGGTCCAGTCGCTCATGCGCCAGCGGGCACTCAGGGACGCGGCGAAGGTGTCGAGCCGGCCGCCGCTGAGCTTCGCCCTGACCAGCACCTCCGGGGAGGCGGGGGAAGCGCCTTGAAGCAGCGTCCGGGTGGCCCAGCCGGTGTGGGCCGCGGAGACGGTGTGGAAGCCGATGCCGGCGGTCTCGGCCAGCGGGTCCGGGCGCAGCGGGCCGAGCAGTACCTCGGCGAACGCCAGGGCGTCGGCCATCGGCGGGCCGGTGCCGGCGGCGGCCTGGTGGAGGGCTTCGAAGCCCTCGGTGCCGGGGGGCAGCCGGCCGCCGATCTCCTCGGCCAGGTCCGCCAGGCGCTCCCACAGCTCGCGGGAGCAGTCGGCCCCCTCCCCCGGGGCGCGGGCGGGGGCCGCGGGGGCCGGGCCGCCGGTGACCGCCTGCACGAGGCCCACCGCCCAGGCCTCCCATGAGGCGGCCGTCGCGCCGGACGGCGGCGGGTCGAAGGCGTCCAGCCATCGGCCCGCCGCCGCGTACGGAGCGGTGACGTCGGCGGGGAGGAGGCCGTGGAGCAGCGATGTCCGGTAGTCGGCCAGCAGCAGCCGGTCCCGTGCCGCGATCAGCGTGGCGATGGCGAAGCGGCAGGCGTTCAGCCGCTCGTGGAGCTCCGCCACCAGCTCGGCGTCCACCGGTGCGCCGCCCGATTCGTACGCCTGCACCCAGTCCATGAGCAGCTCCACGGTACGGGCCAGAGCGAGCGGGGAGTGCCCCGGGGCGGGCAGGGTGCCGGGCCCGACGGCCAGCTCTTCGCCCGCCGCGCGCAGCCGGGCGAAGAGGGACGCCGAGCCCTCGTCCGCTCTTTCGTCCAGCGCGTCCAGCGGCCCCGGTCCGGCGGGCAGCGGCAGCACGTCGGGGCCGGTCACCTCCGCCGGGTCGGCCAGCAGCCGGATCAGCCGGAGCGCCTCGGCCCCTCCGACCGTGCGGCGGTACGTGCCCAGCCGGGCCCACCCGGCGTCGTACAGGCCGGCAAGGGTCGGCGGCAGCACCGCGGCGACGGCCGGGCGCTGCCGGGCCGCGGCTTCGGCGGCCCGGAGTGCGAGCGCGTCGCCGCGCAGGGACTCCGCGCCGGCCTTCGCGGCCAGAGTCTTCGCCGCGGTGCGCACCAGCCGGGTGACCCGGCGGCTGCTGCCGGGTTCGGCGGGCGGCGGGAAGGGCGGCACGGGCTGCAGCAACAGCAGCCGGCGGTCGGCCCTGCGGGGCACCGGGGCCTCGGCGACGGCCCGCACCGCCCAGGCGACGGGGAGGGCGTCCGGCAACCCGCCGTCCATGAGCTCGACGCAGCCGTCCGGGTCCTCGTCCGGGTGGCCGGTCTCGCTGCTGACTCCGCGCATGTCCACGGGCAGCGGGTCGCGGACGGGCCGGGAGCCGTTGGCGACGTAGACCCGGCCCGGTTCGAAGACTCCCGGGAACGAGGAGGAGGTGCGTGCCGCGTAGGCCAGCCGGTCCAGGGCGGTTTCCCGGGCCGTACCCGTCGACTCGTGCGGGAAGTCGGTCAGGGCGCCGCGGTGCCGGAAACGGAACGTGGCGGTGGACCGCCCCACGGGCAGGGGCCCGCCGTGGGTGGGGTGCACCCGGTCCGGGCGCGGCCGCAGCCGGGTCGCGGTCAGGATCAGCCGCAGGGAGGCGGGCGGGCGCCACCCGGGCGGCGCTTCGTCGACGAGGGTGCCGAGTGCGCTGCGCAGTTCCCGGTAGAAGACCTCGTCGCCGCGCAGCAGCGACGCCGGTGCGTGGAAGGGCGTGGAGCGGCGCAGCAGGCCTTCGAGGTCGCCCAGGCGCAGCCAGAGGTCGCGCACGCCCCGGCCGAAGGGCATCCCGTACACGAGGTGGCAGGCCAGCAGCACCCCGTTGACGGCGCCGGCGCTGGTGCCGACGAGGACGTCGATGTCGACGTCCTCGTATCCGCAGGCCTTCAGCAGTCCCGGGTAGAGGGCTGCGTCCGGACCGGGTGCCCGGCCGGCCGCCGCCCGCAGCGCCGCGGTCTCGCAGCAGGCGCCGCCCGTCCAGGTGGCGAGGGTGACGCCGCCGCGCATCGCGAGGGCCAGGCGCAGTGCGGTGCTGCGCGGGGCCGGCCGGTCGTCGCTCATGCCTCCAGCTTGGGCCCGGGCCGGGCGGGTCGCACCCGGGCGGCGGCGCCGGGGCGGGGCGGCGGCCGGACGGCCGAAGTCCCGTACAGGCGGGGGAGGTTCGGGCCGGGAGGGCAGGAACGGGGCCGTCCCGGTCGGGTCGGCCCCGCGGGGTGCGGGCTACTGCCAGTCGTCCCAGGGCGGGTCCGTCTCGTCCGGGTCGAAGGGCGGCTCGTCCTCGTACGGAGCCGCCTGCCGGGGCAGGGGCGCGGCCTCGGAGGGCGCGGCTGCCGGCGCCGGGGAGCCGGGCGCGCCGGCCTCGGACAGCGCCTCCAGGATGCCCTCGGCGTATTTGGCGAGCTTGGCCTCGCCGACGCCGCTGATGGTGCCCAACTCCTCCACGTCGGCGGGCAGTCGGGTCGCGATTTCGCGCAGCGTCGCGTCGTGGAAGACGACGTACGCGGGTACGCCCTGCTCGCGGGCGGTCGCGGCCCGCCAGGCACGCAGGGCCTCGAACACGGGCAGGGCCGCCTCCGGCAGGTCGACCGGTACCCGCGGGCCCTTCCCGGAGCGCGAGCCGGACTCCTTGCGGGACGGGGTGGCGGCCGGCGCCTTCTCCCTGCGCATCGAGAGGGTCCGGCGGCCGCCGAGCACCTCGCCGCTGGCGTCCGTGAGCACCAGCGTCCCGTACTCGCCCTCGACCGCCAGCAGGCCGAGGGCGAGGAGCTGGCGCACGACGCCCCGCCATTCCGCGGTGCTCAGGTCCGCGCCGACGCCGAACACCGACAGCGCGTCGTGGTCGAACTGGATGACCTTGGCCGTTTTCTTTCCCTGCAGGATGTCGATGATCTGGCCGGCGCCGAACTTCTGCCGCCGCTCCCGGGCCAGCCGCCACACCGTGGACAGCAGTTTCTGCGCGGCGACCGTCCCGTCCCAGGACTCGGCGGGTGTCAGGCAGGTGTCGCAGTTCCCGCAGGGCTCGCCCTGCTGGCCGAAGTACGCCAGCAGCCGCACCCGGCGGCAGCCGACCGTCTCGCACAGGGCGAGCATCGCGTCCAGGTGCATGGCCAGCGAGCGCCGGTGCGTCTCGTCGCCCTCGGAGCCCTCGATCATCTTGCGCTGCTGGACCACGTCCTGCAGCCCGTACGCGAGCCACGCCGTGGCCGGTTCGCCGTCCCGGCCGGCCCGGCCGGTCTCCTGGTAGTAGCCCTCGACGGACTTCGGCAGGTCCAGGTGGGCCACGAAGCGGACGTCCGGCTTGTCGATGCCCATGCCGAAGGCGATCGTGGCCACCACCACGACCCCGTCCTCGCGCAGGAAGCGCGCCTGGTTCGCGGCGCGCGTGCGGGCGTCCATCCCCGCGTGGTAGGCCACCGCGTCGATGCCCTGCTCCGCCAGGAAGGCCGCAGTCTTCTCCACCGACGCGCGCGAGAGGCAGTAGACGACTCCGGCGTCCCCGTCGTGCTCGGTCCGGATCAGTTCCAGCAGCTGCTTGAGCGGGTTGTTCTTGGGGACGATCCGGTACTGGATGTTCGGCCGGTCGAAGCTGGCGACGAAGTGCCGGGCGTCCTGAAGGCCCAGCCGCGCCGCGATCTCACCGTGCGTCGCCTCGGTGGCCGTCGCGGTCAGTGCGATCCGCGGGACCTTCGGCCAGCGCTCGTGCAGCATCGACAGGGCGAGGTAGTCGGGGCGGAAGTCGTGGCCCCACTGCGCCACGCAGTGCGCCTCGTCGATCGCGAAGAGCGACACCGTCCCCCGGTCGAGCAGCCGCTGCGTACCCTCGGTGCGCAGCCGCTCGGGTGCCAGGTAGAGCAGGTCCAGCCGACCGTCGAGGAAGGCGTGCTCGACGGCGCGCCGCTCGTCCGGGTCCTGCGTGGAGTTGAGGAAACCGGCCCGCACGCCGAGCGCGGTGAGTGCGTCCACCTGGTCCTGCATGAGGGCGATCAGCGGCGAGATCACCACGCCCGTGCCCTCTCTGACCAGGGCCGGGATCTGGTAGCAGAGCGATTTGCCGCCGCCGGTCGGCATCAGCACCAGCGCGTCGCCGCCGGCCACGACATGGTCGATGACCTGCTGCTGCTCGCCGCGGAAGGAGTCGTACCCGAAGACGCGGTGGAGCACCTGGAGGGCATCGGGGGTCTCGGTGGACGCGTCCGGAAGGGTCATCCCAAAAGCCTAGCGGCCTCCCGGCACACCTCGTGCGCCTCGTACGCCTGCCCCGGGCCGAATACCGTCGGTCGGCTCGATAAACGCCACGCCGGACAAGATCACCGCATCGAGGTAAAACGAACGGCTCCAGGGTCGAATGGACGTATCGGCCATTACTGTTCCCCGTGATCTGGACCGATTCCCAGACATTCACCCCCCTTTTTCCTCTTTCAGCGGTGACGCACCCGTGTGCCGGTCGCCGCCCTTGCGAAGGAGAGCTCGCCCGATGACCGTTGACACCAGCCCGGAAGCCCAGCTGGAGCCCCCGCGGCAGTCCAGCCTGGGCACGGCGGCGGCCCGCAACCTTGCCACCACGACCAAGTCCGCCCCGCAGATGCAGGAGATCACCTCTCGCTGGCTGCTGCGGATGCTCCCCTGGGTGGAGACCAAGGGCGGCGCCTACCGGGTGAACCGCCGACTGAGCTACACCGTCGGTGACGGGGCCATCGAGTTCGTCCAGGACGGCGCCCACGTCCAGGTGATCCCCCGCGAGCTCGGCGAACTGGCCCTGCTGCGCGGCTTCGACGACGTCGAGGTGCTGTCCGCGATCGCCGGCCGGTGCGTCCAGCGCGACTTCCGGGCCGGCGAGGTGCTGGTCGAGCGCGGCAACCCCGCCGAGCACATCCACCTGATCGCCCACGGCCGGATCCGGCAGACCTCCGTCGGCAAGTACGGCGACGAGGTCACCGTCGCCGTACTCGCCGACGGCGACCGGTTCGGCGAGAACGCCCTGCTGGACGGCCAGGCCGGCTGGGACTACACCGCCACCGCCGAGACTCCCGGCACCCTGCTCACCCTGTCCCGTGCCGACTTCGACGCGGTGATGTCCTCGGCCCCGCACCTGCAGGACCACGTCCGGCAGTTCAGCTCGCTCCCCCACCAGCGGCAGAACCGCCACGGCGAGGCCGAGATCGCGATGTCGGCCGGCCACACCGGCGAGCCCGAGCTCCCCGGCACCTTCGTCGACTACGAGCTCAAGCCCCGTGAGTACGAGCTCTCCATCGCGCAGACCGTGCTGCGGATCCACACGAGGGTCGCCGACCTCTACAACGGGCCGATGAACCAGACCGAGGAGCAGCTCCGGCTCACCATCGAGGCGCTGCGCGAGCGCCAGGAGCACGAGCTGGTCAACAACCGGGAGTTCGGCCTGCTCCACAACGCCGCCTTCAAGCAGCGCATCCAGACCCACTCCGGCCCGCCCACCCCGGACGACCTCGACGAGCTCCTGTGCCGCCGCCGCGGCACCAAGCTGATGCTCGCGCACCCCAGGACGATCGCGGCGATCGGGCGCGAGTTCAACGCCCGCGGGCTCTACCCGGACCACGTCGACGTCGGCGGCCAGCAGGTCCCGGCCTGGCGCGGGGTCCCGATCCTGCCCTGCAACAAGATCCCCATCAGCAAGGAGAACACCAGCTCGATCCTCGCCATGCGCACCGGCGAGGACAACCAGGGCGTCATCGGCCTGCGCCAGACCGGCCTGCCGGAGGAGTACGAGCCGGGCCTGTCGGTGCGCTTCATGGGCATCGACGAGAGGTCGGTCATCTCCTACCTGGTCACCACCTACTACTCCGCCGCGATCCTGGTGCCCGACGCGCTCGGCGTGCTGGAGAACGTGCAGATCGCCCGCAGGCACGACTAGGGCCCGTCTTCGCGACCAGGCCCCGGGGGACCTGCCCGACGGCCATGACGGCCATGACGGCCCGGACCCGACCCGACCCGGGCCGACCGGGCATGCCGGGGCCCGGGACAGCCCACCCCTCTCACCAAGGAGCCACGGATGCCCGATCCCGGGCTTTCCCCTGTGCAATCGAGCCTGCCCGCCGCGGCCGCCCGCTTCGGTGCCCATGTCCTCGCCGCCGCCCAGGCCCACGCCCTGGACGGGGGCTCCGCCGCCGGGGGCGCCGTCGCCGCGGGCGCCGCCCCCGTCCGGTCCGCCCTGCCGACCGCGCCCGTCCTGCCCTTCGGTACCGCACCCGGGGAGGGCGCCGCAGAGGTGCGGCGGGCGAGCCCGGCCCTGGAGCGGATCCTGCGCGGGCCCAGCGGTCTGGGCACGGCCGGACTCCACTTCGCCCGGCCCGAGGCGCCGCCGGCCCCCGCGGGCCCGGCGGGGGACCCGGCTGCGGGCCGGCCCATCCCGGGCCTCTACCACCATCCGGTGCCGGAGCCTGACCCGGTGCGGGTGGAGGAGGTCAGCCGCCGGATCAAGCGGTGGGCGGTGGACGAGGTCCAGGCGTACCCCCCGGAGTGGGAGGACCAGTTCGACGGCTTCTCCGTGGGTCGCTACATGGTCGCCTGCCATCCGGACGCCCCGACCGTCGACCACCTGATGATCGCCACCCGGCTGATGGTCGCCGAGAACGTGGTGGACGACATCTACTGCGAGGACCACGGCGGCTCGCCCGTCGGGCTTGGCGGAAGGCTTCTGCTGGCGCACACGGCCCTCGACCCCGTCCACACGACGCAGGAGTACGCACCGGCGTGGGCGGAGTCGCTCCACTCGGACGCGCCGCGACGCTCCTACCGCTCCGCGATGGAGTACTTCGTCCGGGCGGCCACCCCCTCCCAGGCCGACCGGTTCCGGCACGACATGGCCCGGCTGCACATGGGGTACCTCGCCGAAGCCGCCTGGGCCGAGACCGAGTACGTCCCGGAGGTGTCCGAATACCTGGCGATGCGCCAGTTCAACAACTTCCGGCCCTGCCCCACCATCACCGACACCGTCGGCGGCTACGAACTCCCCGCGGACCTGCACGCGCAGCCGGCCATGCAGCGGGTCATCGCGCTCGCGGGGAACGCCACCACCATCGCCAACGACCTGTACTCGTACACCAAGGAACTCGACGCCCGCGGCAAGCACCTGAACCTGCCCGTGGTGATCGCCGAACGCGAGGGCCTGTCCGACAGGGACGCCTACCTCAAGGCGATCGAGGTCCACAACGACCTCATGCACACCTTCGAGGCCGAGGCCGCACAACTGGCCGCCGCCTGCCCGGTACCGGCCGTGCTGCGCTTCCTGAAGGGCGTGGCCGTGTGGGTCGACGGCAACCACTACTGGCACATGAGCAACACCTACCGCTACAGCCTGCCCGATTTCTGGTAAGGATGGGACTTATCCGTGACTAGCACCGATCTCACCGCCGACACCGCCTCCCCGGTCGACACCTCCCTGTTCATCCCCGGCCCGGCGACGCCCTACCAGGGCGACATCGCCCGCTACTGGAACAACGAGGCCAGGCCCGTGAACCTGCGCCTCGGTGACGTCGACGGCCTTTACCACCACCACTACGGCATCGGCGACATCGACCACGCCGCCCTCGGCGACACCGCGGACAGCGCATACGAGAAGAAGCTGATCGCCGAACTGCACCGGCTGGAGTCGGCGCAGGCCGAGCTCCTCCTCGACCACCTCGGCCCCATCGGGCGCGACGACACGCTCGTGGACGCCGGCTGCGGCCGCGGCGGCTCGATGGTCATGGCCCACCAGCGCTTCGGCTGCAAGGTCGAGGGCGTCACCCTCTCGGCCAAGCAGGCCGACTTCGCCAACCAGCGCGCCCGCGAACTCGGCATCGAGGACCACGTACGCGCCCGGGTCTGCAACATGCTGAACACGCCGTTCGAGACCGGGCAGGCCGCGGCCTCCTGGAACAACGAGTCGAGCATGTACGTCGACCTGCACGACCTCTTCGCCGAGCACTCCCGGGTCCTCGCGGTCGGCGGCCGGTACGTGACCATCACCGGCTGCTGGAACCCGCGTTACGGCCAGCCCTCGAAGTGGGTCTCCCAGATCAACGCGCACTTCGAGTGCAACATCCACTCCCGCCGGGAGTACCTGCGCGCCATGGCCGACAACCGCCTCGTACCGCAGGCCGTCGTCGACCTGACTCCGGCGACCCTGCCCTACTGGGAGCTGCGGGCCACCTCCTCCCTGGTCACCGGCATCGAGGAGGCCTTCATCAACTCCTACAAGGACGGGTCCTTCCAGTACGTCCTGATCGCGGCCGACCGCGTCTGAGAGACCGCCGCCGACCCGCAGGGGCCGGGCCCGTCACCCGACGGTCCCGGCCCCTGCGCGGTTCAGGCTCCCGGTCGGGATGCGTCAGGCCACCGCCGTCTCGAAGGCCGCGTACGCCTTCTCGTCGAAGAGGACGAAGCGGACCTCCTCGACGCCGGTGTCGCAGGCGCGGACCGTTTCGACGGCGATCCGCGCACCGTCCTCCGTCGGCCAGCCGTAGATTCCGGTGGAGATCGCCGGGAAGGCCACCGTACGGGCGCCGAGCTCGTCGGCGACGCGCAGGGACTCGCGGTAGCAGGAGGCCAGGAGCGCGGAGCGGTCCTCGGTGGCGGACCAGACCGGGCCGACCGTGTGGATCACCCACCGGGCCGGGAGCCGGCCCGCCGTCGTGGCCACCGCCTGGCCGGTGGGCAGGCCCTTGCCGTAGTGGGAGGCGCGCAGCGCCCGGCAGGCCTCCAGGATCTCCGGGCCGCCGCGCCGGTGGATGGCGCCGTCGACGCCTCCGCCGCCGAGCAGCGAGGAGTTCGCGGCGTTGACGAGGGCGTCGGCGTGCTCGGCGGTGATGTCGCCGCGGACGAGGGTGATCCGGACCATCAGCCGGCCTTTCGCAGTTGGCGCCACACGGCTTTGGCCGCGTTGTGGCCCGACATGCCGTGCACGCCCGGGCCGGGCGGGGTGGCGGAGGAGCAGAGGAAGACGGCGGGGTGGGCGGTGGTGTAGGGGAACAGGGAGAGCCGTGGGCGCAGCAGCAGCTGGAGCCCCGAGGCGGCGCCGCAGGCGATGTCCCCGCCGACGTAGTTGGGGTTGCGGGCGGCGAGCTGCGGCGGGCCGGCGGTGGCGCGCGCCAGCACCAGGTCGCGGAAGCCCGGGGCGAAGCGCTCCAGTTGGCGCTCCACGGCTTCGGTGAGGTCGCCGTCCCAGCCCGCGGGGACGTGCCCGTACGCCCAGAACACGTGCTTGCCCTCGGGTGCCCGGCTCGGGTCGGTCAGGCTGGGCTGGGCGGTGATGAGGAACGGGTTGCGCGGGGGCCGCCCGCCGGAGGCCAGTTGCAGGGCGGCGTCGATGTCCCGGGCCCGCGGGCCGATCTGGACGGTGCCGGCGCGGCGGGGCGCCTCGGCGGTCCACGGCACCGGGCCCGACAAGGCGTAGTCGATCTTGAAGGCGGCGGCGCCGTACCGGTAGTGGTCGTAGACGTGGCCCAGACGGGCGATCCGGGCCAGCGCGGTCGGCGAGGTGTCGAAGACGTACGCGCGGGCCGGCGGCAGGTCGTCGAGGCGTTTGACCTCGAACCCGGTGTGCACGGTGCCGCCCAGGTCGCGCAGGTACGCGGCGAGCGCATCGGACACGGACTGCGAGCCGCCGCGCGCCATCGGCCAGCCGCCCGCGTGCGCGGCGAGGGCGAAGACCAGGCCGACGGCGCCGGTGGCGATCCCGCCCAGCGGGGCGATGACGTGCGCGACGAGCCCGGCGAACAGGGCCCGCGCCGGCTCGTCCCGGAAGCGGCGCATCAGCCAGGTGGACGGCGGCAGCCCGGCGAGTCCGAAGCGGGCCAGGGTGACCGGGTCGCGGGGCAGGGCCGTCGACGGCAGGGACATGAAGTCCCGGGCCAGGGTGTCCCACTTGCCGAGGAACGGCTGCACCAGCCGCCGGTAGGTGCCCGCGTCGTGCGGCCCCAGGGAGGCCGCCGTCTCGGCGACGGACCGCGAGAGCACCGCGGCCGTGCCGTCGTCGAAGGGGTGCGCCATGGCCAGCGGGGCATGCAGCCACTCCAGCCCGTACCGCTTCAGCGGCATGGTGGCGAACACCGGGGAGCCCGCTCCGAGCGGGTGGACCGCCGAGCAGGGGTCGTGCCGGAAGCCCGGGAGGGTGAGCTCCTCCGTCCGGGCCCCGCCGCCGACGGCCCCGGCGGCTTCGAAGACGGCCACGGAGAAACCGCGCCGGGCCAGTTCGACGGCGGCGGTCAGCCCGTTCGGCCCCGCCCCCACCACGACCGCATCGAGAATCGACGGCACTTGCGACTCCTTCGTACGGCGGCGACGGCGGCGGCTCTGTTCCAGGATATGGGTCTATCCGCGCAGCAGGTCGCGGATGCGGTGCGCGGTGGGCTCGTCGCGGCCCACGGCGAACGGCAGCTCGTTGTCCCGGTCCACCCGGAAGGGCACCCCGGCGACGGTGCTCTGCGCGCCGCCCGCCTCGGCGACCAGCAGCAGACCGGCCGCGTGGTCCCAGGCCGAGGGCCAGGTGAAGGCGAGGCCGTCCATCTCGCCGCGGGCCACCTTCAGGTACTCCAGGCCCGCCGAGCCGCAGGGCCGGGCCGCGACGCCGGGCACGTCCAGCCGGGCCAGGATCCGCTTGTGCTCGTCGGAGGTGTAGAGCGGGTGGGCCATGGCGACCCGCAGTTCGCTGCCCGGATCCGGCGAACCGCTCCGGATCCGCTCGCCGTTGACGTACGCACCCTGCCCGCGCACCGCCGTCGCCAGCTCGTCCAGCGCCGGGGCGAAGGTCCAGGAGGCGAGGATCTCCCCCCGCTGGACGAGGGCGACCAGGGTGCAGAAGGCGGGGTCGCCTGCCACGAACTGCCGCGTGCCGTCGACCGGGTCCACGATCCAGACCGGGGCCTCGTCCCGCAGCGCGCCGTACACCGTCGGGTCGGCGTGCACGGCCTCCTCGCCGACGACGGCGGAGCCGGGCAGCAGCCGGGTCAGCGAGGCCGCCAGGTGCTCCTCGGCCTTGCGGTCGGCGACGGTGACCAGGTCGTGCGGGCCGCTCTTCTGGTCCACCTCGTGCTCGGCGAGCTGCCGGAATCTCGGCATGATCTCGACCGCCGCCGCCTTGCGGACGGCTTCTTCCACCGCGGACAGGTCATGGGCCAGGAACTGTTCGATCATGTCTCCATCACACCACGCCCGGCTGACAATCCCCACCCGCGGTCCCGGCGGACGGGCGCACACCAGGTGGCCCCCGGGTGAACCGGCCGCGGATCCCCGTGTCACCCGGGCGGCTGCGCGGACGGCTGGTCCCGGCGGGTGAGGACCGTGTACAGCAGCAGGGACGAGGCCAGGCCCACCGCCCAGCCGTAGTCGGCGAGGGGCCGCAGGAAGGGGATCAGCCCGTCCTGGGGGAAGGGTCCCTGGCCGGGAGCCGAGTGGGAGCCGCCGATGGCCAGGACCCCGCCGACCAGGAAGGCGGCCAGGGCCCGCGGGTTCCAGCCGCCGCTGTACCAGTACGGGCCCGAGTCGCGGTAGAGGTCGGGCAGCGAGAGGCGGGTGCGCCGCACGATCCAGTAGTCGGCGATGAGGATGCCGGCCACCGTGCCGAGGAGGCCGCCGACCAGGCCGAGCCAGGTGAAGATGTAGAGCTCGGGGGTGGAGGTCAGCTTCCACGGCATGATCAGCACGCCCACCACGCCCGTGATCAGCGCCCCCCTGCGGAAGTTGATCAGGCGCGGCGCCAGGTTGGCGAGGTCGTAGGCCGGCGAGACGACGTTCGCCGCGATGTTCACCGAGATCGTCGCGATCAGCACCGTCACCAGGGCGAACAGCAGCCCGAAGACGTTGTCCGTCTTGGAGACCAGCACCACGGGGTCCCAGATCGGGGTGCCGTATACCGCCTCGGAGCCGGAGGTGACGAACACCGACAGCAGGGCGAAGAGGGTCATCGTCGTCGGCAGCCCCAGCGTCTGCCCGATGATCTGGGAGCGCTGCCCGGCGCCGAAGCGGGTGAAGTCGGGGATGTTGAGCGAGAGGGTGGACCAGAAGGCGATCATTCCCATGAGCGAGGGGAAGAAGACCGGCCAGAACTCCGCGCCCCAGCCGAGCCGGGAGGGCTGGTCGAGCAGGTTGCCGAAGCCGCCCGCCTTGATGCCGATCCACACCAGGAGGACCAGGGCCCCGACGATGACGAAGGGCGCGGCCCAGTTCTCGAAGCGCCGCAGCGTGTCCATCCCCCGGTAGATGATGGCCAGTTCGAGCGCCCAGAAGAGGATGAAGCACAGCCACAGCGTCCAGGGCTGCCCGCCGATCCGCTCCGCGTCCGCCCAGCCGCCGAAGATCTTCCCGAGCAGGACGAAGATCCCGGAGCCGCCGATCCAGGTCTGGATCCCGAACCAGCAGCAGGCCACGGCCGCCCGGATCATCGCGGCCAGGTTGGCCCCGCGCACCCCGAACGAGGCCCGCGCCAGGACCGGGAAGGGAATGCCGTACTTGGGGCCGGCGTGGCCGGTGAGCAGCATCGGCACCAGCACGATCAGGTTGGCCAGGGCGATGGTGAAGACGGCCTGCTTCCAGTCCATGCCCAGGGCCACCAGGCCCGAGGCGAGCATCCAGGAGGGGATGTTGTGCGCCATGCCGACCCACAGGGCCGCGAAGTTGTACGTCGTCCAGCGCCTGGCCCCCACCGGCACGGGCAGCAGGTCGGTGTTGGCGAAGCGGCCGTCGGACGGGATGTCGCCGGGGGCGAGTTCCACGCGGTCGTCGGCGGTGCCGGTCGGGTGGTACGGCATGAGCGCGCGTCCCTTCGGGTCAGGAGGTGTGCGTCAGGCTCTGAACACCGGGATGACGTGCTGTCCGTACGCCTCGATCACGGACTCCCGCGCGTCGTGCATGGCGTAGACGGCGAACTGGTCGACGCCCAGTTCGCGCAGGGCCTCCAGCTTCCGGACGTGCGCCTCGGGCGGTCCCAGCAGGCAGAAGCGGTCGACGATCTCGTCCGGGACGAAGTCCGTGGACGGGTTCCCGGCGCGGCCGTGGTGGCTGTAGTCGTAGCCCTGGCGGGCCTTGATGTACTCGGTGAGCTCGTCCGGGACCATGCCGGAGTGCTCTCCGTAGCGGCCGACGAGGTCGGCCACGTGGTTGCCGACCATGCCGCCGAACCAGCGGCACTGGTCGCGGGCGTGGGCGAGGTCGTCGCCGACGTACGCGGGTGCCGCGACGCAGATGGTGATCGCGTCCGGGTCCCGGCCGGCCGCGGCGGCGGCGTCGCGGACCGCCTTGACCATCCATTCGGTGAGGTAGGGGTCGGCGAGCTGGAGGATGAAGCCGTCGGCCTTCTGGCCGGCCAAGGCCAGGGCCTTCGGCCCGTACGCGGCCATCCAGACGGGGAGTGAGCCCTCCCGCACCCAGGGGAGGCGGACCGGAGCGCCGTCGACCTCGGCCTCGCGGCCCTCGGCGAGGTCCCGGATGGCCTCGATGGCCTCCCCGAGCCGGGCGAGGGTGTTCGGCTTGCGTCCGGCGACGCGCATCGCGGAGTCCCCGCGGCCGATCCCGCAGACCGTGCGGTTGCCGAACATGTCGTTGAGGGTGGCGAAGGTGGAGGCGGTGACCTCCCAGGTGCGGGTGCCGGGATTGGTGACCATCGGGCCGACGCGCATCAGCCGGGTGTGCTCCAGGATCTGGCTGTAGATGACGAAGGGCTCCTGCCACAGCACGGCGGAGTCGAAGGTCCAGCCGTAGCGGAAGCCGTTGCGCTCGGCGCGCCGCATCAGGCTGACGACCTGGGAGGCCGGCGGGTCGGTTTGCAGGACGAGTCCGAAGTCCAAGGGACCACAGCTCCTTAGAGGTACTGGCAGGTGGAGCGGGGGATGTACGCGCCGTGGCCGGCCCGGCCCGTGTACGTGCGCCGGTCGATGACGAGTTCGCCGCGCGAGAGCACGGTGTCGACGCGTCCGGTGATCCGCTTGCCCTCGTACGCCGAGTAGTCCACGTTCATGTGGTGCGTCTCGGCGGAGATGACCTGCTCGGCGTGCGGATCGTAGAGGACGATGTCGGCGTCGGAGCCGGGCGCGATGGTGCCCTTCTGGGGGTAGAGGCCGAACATCCGGGCCGGTGTCGCGCAGGCGATCTCGATCCAGCGGCGACGGGTGATGTGCCCGTCCAGGACGGCCTGGTGCAACAGGTCCATCCGGTTCTCGACGCCCGGGAGCCCGTTGGGGATCTTGGAGAAGTCATCGCGGCCGAGCTCCTTCTGGCCCTTGAAGCAGAAGGGGCAGTGGTCGGTGGAGACCACCTGGAGGTCGTCGGTGCGCAGCCCCCGCCACAGCGCCGCCTGGTGCTCGCGCGGCCTGAGCGGGGTGGAGCAGACGTACTTGGCGCCCTGGAAGTCGGGCTCCGCGAGGTTGTCGGTGGACAGGAAGAGGTACTGCGGGCAGGTCTCCCCGAAGACGGGCAGGCCCTTGTCGCGGGCGGCGGCCAGCTCGGCCACCGCCTCCTCGGCGGAGACGTGGACGACGTACAGCGGGGAGCCGGCCACCCGGGCGAGCTGGATCGCCCGGTGGGTGGCCTCGGCCTCCAGCAGCACCTTGCGGACCTCGCCGTGGTGGCGGGGGTCGGTCTCCCCGCGGGCCAGGGCCTGTTCGACGAGGACGTCGATCGCGATGCCGTTCTCGGCGTGCATCATGATCAGCCCGCCGTTGCCGGAGGCCCGCTGCATGGCCCGCAGGATCTGTCCGTCGTCGCTGTAGAAGACGCCGGGGTAGGCCATGAAGAGCTTGAAGGAGGTGACGCCCTCCCCGATCAGGCGGTCCATCTCCTTCAGAGTCCCCTCGTTGACGTCCGAGAGGATCATGTGGAAGGCGTAGTCGACGGCGCACTTGCCGTCGGCCTTGTCGTACCAGGTGTCGAGCCCCTCGCGCAGGGTGCGGCCCACGCTCTGCACGGCGAAGTCGACGATGGTGGTGGTGCCTCCCCAGGCGGCGGCCCGGGTCCCGGTCTCGAAGGTGTCCGAGGCGGCGGTCCCGCCGAACGGGAGCTCCATGTGGGTGTGGGCGTCGACCCCGCCGGGGATGACGTACTTCCCGCTCGCGTCGATCGTCCGGTCGGCCGTCCAGGCTTCGGCGGCCGCCGAGCCGTGTGCCGCGAGGGCCGCCACCCGGCCGTCCTCGATCAGCACGTCGGCGTGGAGTTCGTCGGCGGCGGTCAGGACGAGGCCGCCGCGGATCAGGGTGCGGGTGCTCATGTACGTCTCCCCCGGTGTCAGTTGCCGTGGACGCTGCGGAGTGCGTCGGCGAGGATCTCGGCTCCCTCTTCCGCCTCGGCGACGGTGAGCGAGAGGGGCGGCGCGATGCGCAGCACGCTGGTGTCGTGCCCGCCGCCCTTGCCGAGCAGCAGACCCCTTTCGCGGGCGGCCTCCAGGACGGCGGCGGCCGCCGCCGGGTCGGCCTCGTCGGTGCCCGGCCGGGTCAGCTCCAGCCCGGCCATCAGGCCGCGGCCGCGCACCTCCCGTACGGCGGGCACCGTGGCGGAGATCGCCCGCAGCCGCTCCAGCAGCAGGCCGCCGACGCGGCGGGCGTTGCCCTGGAGGTCGTGTTCCAGCAGGTAGCCGAGGTTCGCCACGCCCGCGGCCATGGTGACCGGGGAGCCTCCGAAGGTGGAGATGGAGTTGGTGTCGATGCAGTTCATCACCTCGGCGCGGGCGACGACACCGCCGATGGCCATGCCGTTGCCGATGCCCTTGGCGAAGGTGAGGATGTCCGGCGGGCCGCTCTGCGCATGGGCCTGCCAGCCCCAGAAGTGGTCGCCGGTGCGGCCCCAGCCGGTCTGGACCTCGTCGCTGATCCACAGGATGCCGTGCCGGTCCAGGACCTCCCGGAAGGCCCCGTACAGGCCGTCGGGCGGGGAGGTGAACCCGCCGACGCCCTGGATGGCTTCGGCGATGAGGGCGGCCACGCCGCTGCGGGCCTGGCCGAGTACGTCTTCCAGGTCGGCGACGGCGGCGGCGGTGAACTCGGCGTCGGGCAGGTGCGCGAAGGGGCCGCGGGTGCGGACGGCGCCGTGCACGTAGTACGTCTGCAGGGGCGAGAGGCTGGTCGGGGACCAGCCGCGGTTGCCGGTGATCGAGACGGTGGAGAAGGACCGGCCGTGGTAGCTGTTGCGCATCGCCAGGATCTGGTTGGAGCGGCGGTACGCGGTCGCGAGCAGCAGCGCGGCGTCGTTGGCCTCGGTGCCCGAGGTGGTGAAGAAGACGCGGGCGTCGGGGATGCCGGACAGGGCGGCGATCCGCTCGGCCAGCTCGATCATCGGCCGGTTGAGGTAGAGCGTGGAGGAGTGGATGAGCCGCCCGGCCTGCTCGGAGACGGCCTTGGTGACCTCGGGCAGGGCGTGGGCGGTCATCGTGGTGAGGATGCCGCCGAAGAAGTCGAGGTAGCGGTTGCCGTCGGCGTCCCAGACGTGGCGGCCCTCGCCGTGCGTGAGCTCGATGGGGCGGTCGTAGTAGAGCGCGAGCCAGTCGGGCAGGACGGCCCGGTGGCGGCTGTGCAGGGGGATCGGGTTGGTCACGGCTGTACGAGCCCTCCGTAGGCGTCGGGGCGGCGGTCGCGGTAGAAGGCCCACTGGTCGCGGACCTGTTTGATCAGGTCGAAGTCCAGGTCGCGGACGAGGAGTTCCTCCTCCTTGTCGCTGGCGGTCTCGCCGACGAACTGGCCGCGCGGGTCGACGAAGTAGCTGGTGCCGTAGAAGTCGTTGTCGCCGTACTCCTCCTGGCCGATGCGGTTGATCGCGGCGACGAAGTACTCGTTGGCGACGGCCGCCGCCGGCTGCTCCAGCTGCCACAGGTACGCCGACAGGCCCCGGTGGGTGGCGGAGGGGTTGTAGACCAGCTGCGCTCCGGCCAGGCCCAGGGCGCGCCAGCCCTCGGGGAAGTGGCGGTCGTAGCAGATGTAGACGCCGACGCGGCCGACGGCGGTGTCGAAGACCGGCCAGCCGAGGTTGCCCGGGCGGAAGTAGTACTTCTCCCAGAAGCCCTTGACCTGGGGGATGTGGTGCTTTCGGTACTTGCCGAGGTAGCTGCCGTCGGCGTCGATGACGGCGGCGGTGTTGTAGTAGAAGCCGGCCCCCTCCTGCTCGAAGACGGGCACGACGATCACCATGCCGGTCTCGCGGGCGAGCTCCTGCATGCGGCGGACGGTGGGGCCGTCGGGGACGGGCTCGGCCCAGCGGTAGTGCTCGGGCTCCTGGACCTGGCAGAAGTAGGGGGCGTTGAACACCTCCTGGAAGCCGATGATCTTCGCGCCCTGGGCGGCGGCCCGGCGGGCGTGCTCCTCGTGTTTGGCGATCATCGACTCGGTGTCTCCGGTCCAGGTGGCCTGGACGAGTGCGGCGCGGACGACTTGGGCCATGAGCTGCTCCTCGTGACGGGAACGCCGGCTTCTACGCACGTAGACGGTGAGGTACGCGGTGTACGTAGGGATGTAGAACGTAGGCCTCGTCACTGCGTGGGGCAAGAGCGCCGTGCGCGGTTGGAGTAGTCGATCACGTTACGACACATCCTGGTCGATTACGGTCAGGACGCGGGCAGTTTCGCGACCCGCAGGGCGTGTACGAGGTCGCGGCGGCGGCTGTCGGAGAGGGTTTCGGCGGCCCGGAGCAGGCGGGGGCCGAACCACTGCGGGGCGCGGCGGGCCAGGCCGGCCGCCTCCTGCGGGGTGCGGACCCGGACGAAGGCCCCGAGCAGGGCATCGGCCTCGCGGGACCGGCCGGCCTCCGCCAGGGCCAGGACCGCGTCGGCGATCTCGGCGGTGGGGCGGGCGACGCCCTGGCGCAGCAGCGTCTCGCAGTCGGCGGTGCGGCCGGCCTCGGCGAGGGCGGCGGCGGCTGCGGCGAGCCGCTCGGGCGGGAGCGAGGCCGCCTCCCACAGGAGGGTGGCCCAGTCCGCGCCGAGCCCGGCGCGGACCAGCGCTTCGGCGAGGCCGGGCAGCCGCTCCGCGGGCCAGGCGGCGGCCTCGCAGAGCAGGGCGTGCGCCTCCCCGCCCCGCCCCTGCCCCCGCAGGGCGAGCAGCCCCCCGACCACACCCCGGACACCCCGCACCCCAGCGCCGGCCCCGACCCCCGAGGCGGGGAACCCGGCCGCGCCAGCCCAGGCGGTGTCGGGGCCGGGTGGGGGTTCCGGGGTGCGGGCCGGGCGGCCGAAGCGGGCGCCTCGGGGCGGGGCGGACTCGGCGGGGTAGCCGGGTGGCGGGGTGAAGACCGCGGCGCCGGGGGCTGCGGCCCCCGCGTAACGGGCCCCGCCGGACCGCCGCGCACCGCGCAGCCGGCGCCCCTCGGCCCGGTGCACGGGAGGCTCCGGCGCCTGGGCGCCGGACTCCCCGGGGCGCTGCCGCGGCACCCCCGGCAACGCCCCGCGCCCGGGTTCCCCGGCCGTTGCCCCCGCGTCGGCCCGGCCGGGCTCCGGCCCCGGCCGGCCCGGCCCGGCCCCCGTTTGCCCCGACCCGGGCCGGTCCTCCACCGAAGCCCGCCCGACCGGGCCCGCCAGGTCGGGGCGGGACCACGCGGGCCCTGCGGACGGGAGGCCGGGAGCCTGCCCGGGCGGAGCCACCGCAGCCGGGCCGGCCGGGGCGGGGCGGGACGGCGCGGGGCCCGAGGAGGGCGCCGGGAGGACGGGAGCCGGCGCCGGCGAAGCCCCCGCCGCGGACGGGTCCTGGCCGGGCGGATCGGTCAGGGTGGGGGCGAGGGCCGTCAGGCGGGATTTCAGGTCGGCTTCGCGGGAGGTGGCCCTGGAGGCGTCGTCACGGGTCCAGGTCAGCTCCAGGGACAGCGCCTCCGCCTCCGGCCCGGCCGGCAGCGCGGCCAGCCGCTCCGCCAGGCCCCGGACCGCCGCCTCCGTGGCCGCCCGCTGCCCGGCGGCCGCCGCGAGCAGGGTCCGCAGCTCCTCCGCCCCGCCCGGCAGCCGGTCCCACGCGCTGACGGCCGCCGCCCGCAGCCGCGCCGCGTACTGCCGCTCCCGCTCCGCGAAATCGGCTCCCCGGTCCCGTGCCAGATCGCCGAGCAGCGACTCCACCACGTCCCAGGGCGGCATCGCGGCCCCCTCCAGACAGGCCCGCACGCCCTCCGGATCCCGCCGCAGGAACTCCCCGTACCAGCCCGACCCGGGGTCCAGTCGCTGCGTCAACCCCCCTAAGTAGTCGGAGAGTTGCCCGATCGCCAGTGAAGTCGCGGTCTCCATCCCCGCATTGCATCCCACCCGTGTTACGGGCGGGCTACGGGAGTCTCAAAGCTTGAGGGCGACCGCGATCCCGGTGTGCGGCCGCCTGCCCCGCCGGGCCACCGCCGCGGGCAGGTCCACGGCCCAGAACTGCCAGGTGTACTTCCGCGACATCAGCGCGCGCACCCGCTTCAGCCCGGCCGCGTCCAGCAGCCGCGCCTCCCCTTCCAGGACACGGGCCCCCTGCGGCACCCGCCCCCGCACGTCGCACGGGCTCACCGTGACCCGTGCGTTGTTGCGGATCCGCTTCACCTTCCACGAATCGCTGCGCGTCCAGACGTACAGCTCGCCGCCGTCGGCCACCGCCCACACCGGCGTGGCCACCGCCGTGCCGTCCTTGCGGAAGGTGGTGAGGCTGACGTACTTGCCGCGGTTCAGCTCCTCAAGGGTCATACCCCGACTGTACGGGCCCGTACTCCCCCCAGGGCGTCCGGGCGGTGCTGCCGCCCGGAGCCGGGTGTGGCCGGCGACGGGGCCCGGGTGGCGGAGGATCCGCCACCCGGGGCCGATCTGGTCGGGGCCCGGCCCTCGGGCGCGGCGCGGGCCGCGAGCAGCAGGGCGGCCGCGAGGAGGGCGCCGAGGAGGGCGAGACCCAGGCGCTGGGGTGCGTTCGTGGCTGACACGCCTTCACGCTTGCCCCGCCCGGGGCCGCTCCCACACCCCCGGTTGGGCCGTTCAGCCGCCGGTTCCGCCCGAACGCCGCTCCCGGCCGTGCCGGGGCTACGGCCTGCCGTACGGGCGGACCACCATCGCGGAGCCGCCGCCGCGGCGGGTGGTCTCGGCCGCGGCCAGCCAGCGGCCGTCCGGGAGCCGCTGGACGCCGGTGGCGGCTCCGATCTCCGGGTTCTGCCGGAAGCCCTGCCCCAGTGCCTCCAGTTCGGCCCGGACCGGGCTGTTCCACAGGCCCGGTTCCAGCTCCGTGGTGGTCTGGTTGCGCTGGCTGGCGCGGGGCGCGGCGATGGCGTCGACCAGTGGCAGGCCCCGGTCCAGGTGGCCGATCAGGGTCTGCAGGACGGTGGTGATGATGGTGGCGCCGCCCGGGGAGCCCACGGCGAGCAGGGGGCGTCCGTGCTGCAGGACGATGGTCGGGGACATGGAGGAGCGGGGCCGCTTGCCGGGTCCGGGCAGGTTCGGGTCGGGGACGCCGGGAGCCGCCGGGGCGAAGGAGAAGTCGGTCAGCTCGTTGTTGAGGAGGAAGCCGCGTCCCGGGACGGTGATGGCGCTGCCGCCGGTGGACTCGATGGTCAGGGTGTAGGAGACGACGTTGCCCCAGCGGTCGGCGACCGTCAGGTGCGTGGTGTTCTCCCCCTCGTAGGTGGTGGGCGCGGCCTTGCCGGTGGCGGCGCACGGCGCCGGGTGGCGCGGGTCGCCCGGGGCCAGGGGGCTGGTCAGTGCCTTGTCCGGGGTGATGAGGCACCCGCGGGTGTCCGCGTACCGCTGGGAGAGCAGTTCGCGCGTGGGCACCTGTTCGAAGGCCGGGTCGCCGACCCAGCGGCCGCGGTCGGCGAAGGAGATCCGCGAGGCCTCGATGAACCGGTGCAGGTACTGCGCCTCGGAGAGGGAGCCGAGGTCGGTGTGCTCCAGGATGTTGAGGGCCTCGCCGACGGTGGTGCCTCCGGAGGAGGAGGGCGCCATGCTGTAGACGTCGAGCCCGTGGTAGCTCACCTGGGTCGGGTCCTGCCGCTTGGTCGCGTACGCGCGCAGGTCCCCGGTGGTGAGGTCGCCGGGCCGGACGATGCGGGTGGCGGCCGGGTCCACCGGGGGCTTGCGGACGGCGCGGACGATGTCCTCGGCGAGCGGCCCCCGGTAGAGCGCGCCGGTACCCTTGCGGCCGAGTTCGGCGTACGTGTCCGCCAGGTCGGGGTTCTTGAAGGTGGAGCCGACCACCGGCAGGGCGCCGCCCGGCAGGAAGAGTTTCCTGGTGTCGGGGAAGTCCTTGAAGCGGTCCTGGTTGAGCTCCGTCTGGGCGCGGAAGGTGGCGTCCACGGTGAAGCCGTCGCGGGCCAGTTTCTCGGCGGGTTTGAGGAGTTGGGACAGCGGGCGGGTGCCCCAGGCCTCCAGGGCGCTCTTCCAGGTGGCGGGGGTTCCGGGGACGCCGACGCCGCGGCCGCTGGTCTGGCCCTCGGCGAAGGGGATGGGGACGCCGTTCTCCTGGAAGAGTCCGGCGGTGGCCGTGGCGGGCGCGGTCTCGCGGCCGTCGATGGTCTGGACGCGGTGCGTCCTCGCGTCGTAGTGGACGAAGTAGCCGCCTCCTCCGATGCCGGCCGAGTACGGTTCGGTGACGCCGAGGGCTGCGGCCGTCGCGACGGCGGCGTCGACCGCGTTCCCGCCGGCGCGCAGGACGGCGATCCCGGCCGCGGAGGCGTCGGCGTCGACGCTGGCGACGGCTCCCCCGTATCCCGCGGCGACAGGGACCTTGGCGGGGGCGGCGTCCGCCCCCGGGGACGGCGGAGCCGCCGCGCCGGTGGACACCAGGGCTCCGGCAAGGGCGAGGAGCGTTAACTGACGTGTGGTGGAACGACGCATCCGTACCTCCAGTCGACGGCCCGTCGGACCCCACCGGACAGGCCTGAAGGCGGCACTGTAGCTTCACCGCACCCTCCGCGTCAGGAACACCTCGCGCGGGCTAGCATCCGGCGCATGGACGACGACGTGCGCAACATCGTGCTCGGAGTGGTGGCCACCGCCGTCAGCGGCGGTTTCGGCTGGTTCTTCCGGACTTATCTGTGGCGCCGTGCGCTGCGCCGCAAGCAGGCCTTCTTCGGTCTGCCGACCGGCTCGGACTGCCTGTTCGTGGTCAACCGGCAGATGGGCGGCACCGAGGGGTCGGTGCACCGCAACGACGCGTTCGCGCTGCTGGAGATATCGGCCCTGATCAAGGACTGCGGGGCCAATCTGCAGATCGTCTCCCACGACGCGGTGCGTCAGGGCTTCGGTGAGCGCGCCGAGTTCTGTGTCGGAGGGCCGGTCTCGAACGCCCGGACGGCGGCCCATCTGGCCTCCATGCTGCCGGGCGTACAGGTCGACGTCTCCAGCGCGCCGGGGCCCGACCGCGGTGCGATCCTGGTCGGCGGGGAGACGTACCGCTGGCACAAGGGGCAGGTAGACCACGTGCTGCTGGCCCGGCTGACGACCGGGCCGGGGAGCCGGCCGGTGTTCCTGATCTCCGGGCAGACCGCGATCAGCAACCAGGCGGGAGCCCGGTTCCTGGCCCGCCACCACAAGGACCTGGCGCGCCGCTACGGCAGGGAGTCCTTCTGCGTGGTGCTGAAGGTGAACAACTCCGATGCCTACGGCCCGGACGTGGTCGAGCTGCTGGCGGACGTCACCCGGCAGGCCCGGACACCCGCAGCGGCAGCCGCGTGATCCCGTTGATGAAGTTCGAGACCAGCCGGCGCGGCGGGCCGGCGAGCTCGGGGGCGGGCATGGCGGCGAGCCACTCCTCGTGGAGCACGCGCAGCTGGAGGCGGGCGAAGTGCGCGCCGAGGCAGACGTGCGGTCCGTCCCCGAAGGAGACGTGCGGATTGGGCGTGCGGCCGGGGTCGAGGCGCCCGGGGTCGGGGAAGACGCGCTCGTCGTGGTTGGCGGAGGCGTGGAAGACCACCACCTTGTCGCCGGCGCGGATCGGCTGCCCGGCCAGTTCGGTGTCGACGGCGGCGGTGCGGCGGAAGCTGAGCACCGGCGGGTGGACGCGCAGCAGTTCCTCCACGGCCCGTTCCACCGGGACCTCGCCCGCGGCGAGCCGCCGGTAGGCGTCCGGGGCGCCGGCGAGGGCCAGCAGCCCGCCGGGGGCGGCGCTGCGTACGGTGTCGTTGCCCGCGACGGTGAGCAGGAAGAAGAACATCTCCAGCTCGGCGGGGTCCAGTCCCGCCTCGGCGAGCGCGGTCATCACGTCGTCCCCCGGGTGCGTGCGCTTGTGGGCGGCCAGTTCCCGGGCGTACGAGAACATCTCGCCCAGCAGCGCCGGGGAGCGCGGGTTGAGGGGCTTGCCGTCGGCGCCGAGCAGGGGCGCCGGCGCGTCCTCGGGATCCTGGTAGCCGATGATCCGTACGGTCCACTCCAGCAGCAGGGCGCGGTCGGCGGCCGGGACGCCCAGCAGGTCGGTGAGGTTGAGGAGCGCGTACTCGTCGGTGACCGTGTGGACCAGGTCGGCGGCGCCGTCCTCGGCCCGGTCGCGGGCGCCGGCGAGCAGCGTACGGGCCCGCTCGCGGACCCGGCCGGCGAAGGCGTCGACGCGGGCGGGGGTGAAGGCGCGGGAGACCAGCCGGCGCAGTCTCCCGTGGCCGCCCGCGGTCTTCGCCGGGTCCTGGTTGAGCATGGTGCGCCGCAGGAAGGGCAGGTCGGCGGGGTCGGGGTCGCGGATCTGGGTGGCGCCGAGCCAGGAGGAGTACGTGGCGTGGTCGCGCAGCACCCGCACCACGTCGGCGTGCCGGGTGACCGCCCAGAAGCCGGGGCCGGCGGGCCAGCCGAGGATCTCGGGCTCCGCCTGCCAGGCGACCGGGTGCCGTTCCCGCAGCAGCCGGTAGCTCCCGTACGGGATGCCCGCGGCGTAGATCCGGGGGTCGAAGACGTCGGGCACGTGGGCGTCGGGCACGTGGGCGTCGGGCACGGCGGCGGGGTCCATGGGGCCACCGTGGCCGGAGCACCGGACCTCCCGCAAGGGGACGGTCGCCGACGGCGCGTCAGTGGTCGAGTTCGCACCGGGCGGGCCCGACCGAGGTGTCCGGGCCGCGCAGGACCACCGTGTACCTCGGGTCGACGGAGGCCGCCGTGCACACCAGCTGACGGCGGGCCACCTCGGACAGGCCGGCGACCGCGAACGGCAGCCGCACCTCCAGGGTGTCGCCGGACACGATGCTCGCCGAGAGCCCGAAGGGCGGCCTCTTGTCGGCCGGCGCGGGCACCCGGGTCTCCAGGCCCGCGGCCTTCTCCTGGTCGAGGGGGCCGATGAGCAGCCCCATGAGGGCGGACACGGGTGACTCCGCGGGCTGCTCCCTCTCGGGCACGGGGGCGAGCCGCCCGTCCGGCGTCACGAAGTACACCGTCCCCAAGGTGCCGGGTCCGGGTACGACCACCTTCGCCGCGGCCCCGCTCTCGATGACCCCGGTGGGCTTGATCCCGCAGCCGGTGAGCAGCGGGCCGCCCAGCAGCAGGGCGGCGCCGGCGGCGGCCGCCGCCGTCCGGATCCGGGTCATGCGTCGGCCTCCAGGGGCATGTCGAGGGTGAACACCGCTCCCCCGGCCGGGCCGTTCCCGGCCCGCAGGGTGCCGCCGTGCAGCCGCACGTTCTCCAGGGTGATGGCGAGGCCGAGGCCGCTGCCCGCGGAGCGGGTGCGGGCGGCGTCGGCCTTGAAGAAGCGGTCGAAGATGTGCGGGAGCACCTCGGGGGCGATGCCGGGCCCGCTGTCGGCCACGTCGATGAGCAGCCGGGGGCCGCCGGGACGCGGTTCGGTGCGCACGGTGACGTGGACCGGTGCGCCGCCGTGCCGGAGTGCGTTGCCGACGAGGTTGGCGAGGACCACGTCGAAGCGGCGCGGGTCGAGCCGGGCGCGGACCTGCGAGGGCAGGTGGGTGACCACGCGCTGGTCGTCCCAGTGGCGGCGTTCGAGGCTCTTGCGCACGGCCTCGGCCACGTCCACGTCGTCGAGGTTGAGCTCGGCCGCGCGGGCGTCGAAGCGGGAGATCTCCATGAGGTCCTCGACGAGGACGGCGAGCTTGCCGGTCTCGGCGCTGACCAGCCGCAGGGCGGCGGCCGTGTCCGGGTCGAGGTGCTCGGCGTCCTCGTCGAGGACCTCGGTGACGGCGAGCATCCCGGAGAGGGGTGTGCGCAGTTCGTGGGAGACGTCGGAGGCGAAGCGGCGGGCCCGGGTCTCGGCGTCCCGCAGTTCGCTCACGGACTGTTCGAGGGCGCGGGCGGTCTCGTTGAAGGTGCGGGCGAGTCCGGCGAGCTCGTCGGCGCCGCGGACCTCGATGCGGGTGTCCAGGCGGCCGCGGCCGAGGCGCTGGGCGGCGCGGCGCATGTCCCGTACGGGGCGCAGCACGCTGCGCGCGGCGAGCAGGGCGGGCACGACGGCGATGGCCAGGCCGGGGACGGCGCCGCGCTTGGAGGCTTCGACCATGGCCTCGACGGTCTTGCCCTCGGTGGCCAGGGGCATCGTCGCGAAGACGACCAGGCCGGTGGGTTCGCGGACCTCGTTGTGGAGCCAGACGGCCGGCATGCCGACGGCGAGGTACGGGTTGCCGGAGGCGTCGGTCACCCGCTGGAAGGCGCCGTGCGGATGGGCCGTCACCTGGCGGCGGAGCTGCTCGGTGACCACGGTGGAGGTGGGCGCGGTGGTGTTGGAGGCGCGCAGGGTGCCGTACTCGCCGAAGACGCTCCACGGATGCGGTTTGCCCTTTTTGCCCAGCTCGTTGACGATGCGCTGGAGCTGTGCCTGGTCCAGCGGCAGCTGGAGGGGCGTGGTCTCGATCTGGTCGCGCAGGGTGCTGACCGCGGTGTCCTGGCTCTGCTTGAGGACCGCGGTGCGGGCCTGCTGGTAGGTCAGCGCGGCCGTGGTCACCGCGCTGATCGCGGCGACCAGCAGGAAGGCCGCGATCAGCCGGGTGCGCAGCCCGAGCGGCGCCGTCCGCCGCCTCACAGCGGGCCGAAGCGGTAGCCGAAGCCGCGCACCGTCTGGATGTAGCGGGGGGCGCCGACGGGGTCCTCGACCTTGGTGCGCAGGCGGCGTACGCAGGCGTCCACGAGCCGGGCGTCGGCGTGGTAGCTGTGGTCCCACACGCATTCGAGGAGCTGCTGGCGGGAGAAGACCTGCTCGGGCGAGGCGGAGAGGTGCAGCAGGAGCTTGATCTCGCTGGGGGCGAGGGGGACGCGCTCGCCGTTCTTGGCCACGGTCAGCCCGGCGCGGTCGATGGCGAGCTCGCCGTGGAACTCGATCTCCTGGCGGCTGCCCGCCGGGGCGCCGAGGCGGCGCAGCACCGCCTTGATGCGGGCCTCGATGACCTCGGTGCGGGCGGGTTTGACGATGTAGTCGTCGGCGCCCGCCTCCAGGCCGACGACGATGTCGAAGTCGTCGCCGCGGGCGGTCAGCATGATGATCGGCAGCTGGCTGGTCTCCCGGATGCGGCGGCAGACCTGCACGCCGTTCATCCCGGGCAGCATCAGGTCGAGCAGCACCAGCTCCGGGAGGAAGCTCCCCATGAGCGCGAGGCCCGCCTCGCCGGTCTCGGCGGCGCTCACCTCGTGGCCGCGGCGGCGCAGGCCCAGGCCCACTCCTTCCCTGATGGAAGGGTCGTCCTCGATCAGCAGTACGCGTGGCATCCGGTCGTCGTCCAAGGTGGTTCGGGGCTTGTTCTCCTGCTAGCGGCGGGTCTTGCGCCGCAGGGAGCCGAGCAGGTCGGTGATCTCCGTGAGGCGCAGCGGCCCGGCGAGGAGGACGACGACCAGCGCCAGGGCCGCGGTTCCCGCGCCGACCGCGGCGAAGTCGCCGAGGCCGTCGGCGGCCCGGGCGGCCGCGTACCCGGCGGCGGCCGCGGGCGCGCAGGCGGTCAGCAGCCGCAGGTGGGTGCGGACGGCGGTGGTGCGTCGCCCGGTACGGGTTCCGGTGCGCGGGCCGAGCCGCCGGGCGAGGGTGTGCGCGGTCACCGCGAGGCCCGCGAAGAGCGCGAGCGAGTAGGCGCCGGCCATGCCGGTGACCGCCCAGCGCGGCGGCAGCACGAGGTAGGCGGCGGCCGACAGTGCGGCGTTCAGGGCGGCGATGACCAGGTTCAGGAAGAACGGGGTCCGGGTGTCGGAGAGGGCGTAGAAGCCGCGCGAGAGCACGTACTGGCCGGAGAAGGCGATCAGCCCGGGCGCGAAGGCCATCAGCATGCCCGCCATGACCTCCGTGTCGGCGGCGCCGGTCCGCCCGTACCCGAAGACGCTGCCCGTCACCCAGGGGGCGAGCGCGGCGAACAGCGCGGCGGCGGGGACGACGAGGGCGGCGCTGGAGCGCAGCGCGTACGACACGTCGCGGCGGACCGCGGCGAGGTCGCCGTCGGAGGCGGCGGCGCTCATCCGGGGCATCAGGGCGGTCACGAGGGAGACGGTGATGATGCCCTGGGGGACGATCCACAGCTGGTAGGCGTTGCTGTAGGCGGTGTAGCCGGCGCCGCCGGCGAGGCCGGCCTCCACGGCGTGCCGCCCGGTGGCGGTGGAGAGCCGGGTCACGACCCAGTAGCCGATCTGGTTGGTGAGGACCAGCATGACCAGCCAGCCCGCGTTGCGCAGCGGGCGGGCGAGGCCGCTGCCGCGCCAGTCGAAGCGGGGCCGCCAGCGGAAGCGGGCGGCGCGCAGGGAGGGGACCAGGGCGAGCGCCTGGACGACGATGCCGGCGGTGGTGCCGAGGCCGAGGAGCCGGGTCTCACCGGCCGTCAGGCCGTCCGCCGCGTCGTGGGAGACGTGGAGGAAGAGCCCGAAGACGCCGATGATGACGAGGTTGTTGAGGACCGGGGTCCACATCATGGCGCCGAACCGCCCGCGCGCGTTCAGCACTTGGCCGAGGAGGGTGAACATCCCGTAGAAGAGGATCTGCGGGAGGCAGTACCGGGCCAGGGCCACGGTGGTGCTCGCCTGGCTCCCGGTGTACGGGGTGTACGCCGAGACGATCAGCGGCGCGGCGACGACGGCGACGGCGGTGAGGACCAGGAGCGCGGCGGTGCAGGCGGTCAGCAGCCGGTCGGTGTAGGCGGCTCCGCCGTCCTCGTGCTCCTTGGCGGCCCGGACCAGCTCGGGGACGAAGACGGCGTTGAGCGCGCCCCCGATGAGCAGCATGTACAGGATGTTCGGGACGGTGTTGGAGACGGCGTAGCCGTCGCCGAGCAGTCCGGTGCCGAGCGCGGCGACGACGACGGCGGAGCGGACGAAGCCGGTGGCGCGGGAGACGATCGAGCCGGCCGCCATGAGCGCGCCGCTGCGCAGCACCGAGCCCGACGGCTTCCCCGGTGCCGGGTCCGCGGCGCCGGCGGCGGGCGCACCGGCGGCAGGCCTGGTGTCGGTGGTGGTCACCGGCGGGCCAGGTAGGCCTGGAAGGCCCTGTACAGCGCCGCGTTGCCGTACCCGTTCATCGGGGTCTCCCACTCGCCGAGGGTTTCGACGACCTGCCCGCCGGTGCCGAGCTTCCAGCGCAGCAGCCCGAAAGAACGTTCGTCGGGGTCAAGGGTGGAGGGTACCCCGCGCATGTCGTATTCGTCCGCGCCGAGGACGAGGGCGTCGCGCATCATGCGCCACTGCAGGGCGTTGCTGGGGCGCACCTCCCGGCGGTGGTCGGCGGAGGCGCCGGTCTGGTACCAGACCCGGCTCCCGGCGACGATCATGGTGTGCGCGGCCAGGATCTCGCCCTGGTGGATGCCCAGGTAGAGGCGCATCCGGCCGGGTGCCTCGGCGTTGAGGGCCTCGTACTGCTGCTGGTAGTACGCGAGCGAGCGGCCGAGCCGGAAGCCGTCGCGCTCCTCGGTGATGCGCAGCAGCCGGTAGAACTCGGGGAGGTCGGCGGCGGTGCCGAGGATCGTCTCCACGCCGGACTTCTCGGCCTTGCGCACATTGCGCCGCCATTCCTGGTTGAGGCCGGACCACAGGTCGTCGACGGAGCGGCCGGCGAGCGGCACGCGGAAGACGTGGCGTGGCTGGGCGTCGCCGTCGTCCTCGCCTCCGCAGCGCTTCCAGCCGCGGCTGCGCAACCGGTCTGCGAGGGCCGCACCGACCGGGTCGACCTCGGTGGCGAGCACGTCGGACACCTGACGGCCGGGTCCGGTGGCGGATTTGAGGGTGGCGGCGTCCCAGCGGCGGTAGGCCGGCGCGGGGCCGATCCGGACGGCGAAGGCGCCGGCCGCGCGCAGGTGGCGCCTGAGGGGTTCCAGCCACCGGTCGATGCGGGGGTCGGACCAGTCGGCGACGGGACCCTCGGGGAGGTAGGCGAAGTATTTGCGGGTGCCGGGGAATTGGCGGTAGAGGATCAGTCCGGCACCGGCCATTTCCCCGTTCGGGTAGTGCCATCCGACCCTTTCCGAGCGCCAGAGGTCCTTTACCGCGGCCCAGGACGGGTACTGGAGAAAGCTCGCGTTCCGGTTCTGGGAAAGGAAGCGCTGGTATTCGGGGACGGACAGCGGACGCACACTCAGCTCCCTATCCGGGGACGAGTGTCGCTGGGCTGGGGTCGCGAGCAGTGCGCACACGGCTGATCGGCCTTCCTGTACGTCCGTGGAAGCGGGGTGCACAGGACTCTCACAGGTGTCCATGACCGAAGTGCGCGGCGATTGTGACCGGACGATGACCGTTTCGCTGCGGTGGACGTCACAACCGGAAGTCGGATCTTTTCGGCGGATTGCGCAACCTACAGTCGTGCCGTTCGCATCTCCTTTTGCGCACGCATCATTACTTGGAGGGGTTTTCGTTGAGCCGCACACGCCGCACCGCACGCAGTCGCCACGCCATGCTGGCCGGGACCGCACTCTTGGCCGCCGCGCTGACCGCCTGCGGGGGCGGCTCGGGCGGGAGCGGTGCCGGGAGCGGGTCCGGTACGGCGGAGACGAAGAAGAAGCCGGACATGGCGATGTCCGTGAACCTCACGGGCGATCAGGCCAAGCCCGGCGAGCCGGTGAAGGTGACCCTCGCCGAGGGCAAGCTGTCGCTGGTGAAGGTGTCCGACGGCAAGGGCGGTGAACTGCCCGGGAAGATAGCCGACGACGGCAGGACGTGGACCTCCGAGCGCAATGCCTCGCCGGGTACGGACTACAAGGTCGAGGCGCAGAACACCGACAGCCAGAGCGCGAGCGCCCGGTTCAGGACGGCCGCCGCCGACAAGGTGAACAAGGTGACGATCAACCCGGGCAAGGCCACCGCGGTGGTGGGCGTCGCCCAGCCGGTGTCGATCGTCTTCGACAACCCGGTGAAAAACAAGGCCGAGGTCGAGAAGCACCTGAAGGTCACCACCTCGAACAACACCGAGGGCTCCTGGGGCTGGTTCAAGGACTACACCGGCAACGACCGGGTGGACTGGCGGCCGAAGGATTACTGGAAGTCCGGCACCGAGGTGAAGGTCGAGATGAAGCTCAACGGGGTGGACTCGGGCCCGGGCGGCGGGATGTTCGTCAAGGACTACGACACCGAGTTCAAGATCGGCAAGGACCGCCGCCTCCAGGTCGACCTCGACACCCGCACGATGACGGTGACCGAGGACGGTCAGGCGGTGAAGAGCATCCCGGTCTCCGCGGGCACACCCGGCGGCAAGAAGGCCTCCTGGTCCGGGAGGATGGTGCTGATGACCAAGGAGGGCACCATCCGGATGGACTCCCAGACGGTGGGCCTGGGCGACTCCTACGACAAGATGGTCGACTACTCGATGCGGGTGACGTGGTCGGGCATGTACATCCACGCCGCCCCGTGGAACGCCGGCTATTTCGGCCGGGCCAACGCCAGTTCCGGCTGTGTGGGGATGAGCGACTCCGACGCGAAGGACCTCTTCGCCCGGGCCCAGGTCGGCGACCTGGTCGAGGTCACCGGGGACGGGTCCAAGGGCAAGGCCGACATCGGCAACGGCTACGGCGAATGGAACCTCTCCTGGGACGAGTGGAAGGCCAAGAGCGCCCTCGCGGGTGCCGCGCAGAACGGCTGATCCGCGCCCTTGACGTTCGATCAATCGTTACCAGCGCGTAACTTACCGGTGGGTTACCGCCGGTAAGCCGCTCCGGTTACCGTCGGGTCACTTTGACAACCGGCGTACGCGAGGAGCGATTGATGGTCCGCACCACCAGCACCGCGGCTGCCGTGGCAGTCGCCCTGGCGGCAACCGCCCTGGGCCTGGCCCCCCACCAGGCCCAGGCGGCGCCCGCACCCACCGTCACGGCCTCCGCCGACGCCTCGTCGGGGCCGTCCTTCCACGACATCCCCGGCTCCGGCGGCATCACCCTCAAGGGCAACGTCTTCACCCCGGCCGGCGCCCAGGCCGGCCGGACGTACCCGCTGATCGTGCTCCCCACCAGCTGGGGCATGCCGCAGATCGAATATCTCGCCCAGGCCGAGAAGCTCGCCGACGAGGGCTACGTGGTGGTCAGTTACACCTCCCGGGGCTTCTGGCTCTCCGGCGGGCAGATCGAGGTGGCCGGCCCGCCGGACATCGCGGACGTCTCCGCCGTCATCGACTGGGCCCTCGCCCACACCCCCGCCGACGCCGGCCGTGTCGGCGTGGCCGGCGTCTCGTACGGCGCGGGCATCAGCCTGCTCGCCTCCGCGCACGACCCCCGGATCAAGGCCGTGGTCGCGCTCAGCGGGTGGGCCGACCTCATCGAGTCCATCTACTCGGGCCGCACCCAGCACCTCCAGGCCGCCGGGATGCTCGGCGCCGCCGGATACCTCACCGGCCGCCCCGGCCCCGAACTCCAGCAGGTCCTCGGCGACTTCCTCGGCTCCCGGCTCGACCGGGAGCAGCAGATGATCGAGTGGGGCCGCAAGCGCTCGGCCGCCGCACAGCTGGACCGGATCAACGCCAACGGCGCTGCGATCATGCTGGGCAACGCCTGGGGCGACACCATCTTCCCGCCCAACCAGTACGCCTCGTTCTTCGAGAAGCTGACCGGACCCAAGCGGCTGGAGTTCCGCCCCGGCGACCACGCCACCGCCGAGGGCACCGGCCTGCTCGGCCTGCCCAACGACACCTGGACCAACGCCCACCGCTGGTTCGACCGCTACCTCAAGGGCGAGCGCAACGGCGTCGACACCGAGGCCCCGGTACAGATCAAGTCCCGCAGCAGCGAGGGCTACGAGGGCTACGCCGACTGGAAGTCGGTCGGCTCCGGCGGCAGCGAGAAGCTCGCTCTCTCCGACAGCGAGCACGTCTTCGCGGGCGTCGACTCCGGCGCCGACGGCGGCGTCATCTTCCTCTCCAGCCTCCTCGACCAGTTCGCCCAGGCTCCCCCGGTCGCCTCGATCCCGCTGCTGCCGCGCGCCTTCGCGGCGGTCTGGCAGTCGGAGCGCCACGACACCCGGCGCCGGATCCGCGGCACGGTGAAGCTCCACACCACCGTCACGCCCACCAGGGCGGACGGCACCTTCGTCGCCTACCTGTACGACGTCGGCCCGCTCGGCATCGGCAAGCTGGTCAGCAACGCCCCGTACACCTTCCACGACAGAGCCCCCGGCCAGTCCTTCGGCGTGGACCTGGAGCTGTTCTCGACCGCCTACGACGTCCCCGCGGGCCACCGGCTCGCCCTGGTCGTCGACACCGTCGACCCCCTCTACATCGAGCACAACCCCACCGGCGCGCAGCTGACCTTCTCCTCGCCGCGCACCGATCCCTCGTACGTCTCGGTACCCCTGCGCGAGGAGTGATCTGCGGCTGCTGCCGGGCGGGGCGGCTCTTCGGAGCTACTGGCGTGTGCCCGGCAGCACCGTTCCGGGTCCGGCCGCGGCGGCCTCGGCCGCCTCGGTCGTCGGGCTGCGCCGCCGGGGGTCGCAGTGCATCGGGCCGCCCCTCAATGCTTGAGGATCTTGGAGAGGAAGTCCCTGGCCCGGTCGCTCTCGGGAGCGGTGAAGAAGGCCTCCGGGGTGCGGTCCTCGACGATCCTCCCGTCGGCCATGAACACGACGCGGTTGGCGGCGGAGCGGGCGAAGCCCATCTCGTGGGTGACCACGACCATGGTCATGCCCTCGGCGGCCAGCTGCTGCATGACCTCCAGCACCTCGTTGATCATCTCCGGGTCGAGGGCGGAGGTGGGTTCGTCGAACAGCAGCGCCTTGGGGTCCATGGCCAGGGCGCGGGCGATGGCGACGCGCTGCTGCTGGCCGCCGGAGAGCTGGGCGGGGTACTTCGCGGCCTGGTCGGCGAGCCCGACGCGCTCCAGCAGCTCCCGGGAGCGCCGGTCCGCCTCCTCCTTCTTCCGCTTGCGGACCTTGGTCTGCGCGAGCGAGACGTTGGCGAGGACGGTCTTGTGCGCGAAGAGGTTGAAGGACTGGAAGACCATGCCGACGTCGGCGCGCAGCGCGGCCAGATCCCTGCCCTCGGCCGGCAGCGGCCGGCCTTCGAGGGTGATGGTGCCGGATTCGACGGTCTCCAGCCGGTTGACGGCCCGGCACAGGGTGGACTTGCCCGAACCGGACGGGCCGATGATCACCACGACCTCCCCGCGGCCGACGGTGAGGTTGATGTCCTGGAGGACGTGGAGGTCCCCGAAGTGCTTGTTGACGTCCCGCAGCTCGATCAACGGATCGGCGGCCATGCGCTGCCCTGCCCACGTGTCGGTGTCTCAAGGTCAGCGCAAACTATCCAGCCGGGGAAAGGCACTTCGCCGCGACACGCCTAAAGGCCGCATAAAGCCCACGTGGTGATGACACAACCCCCCGGCTCCGGTGGCGGGCACCTGTGTAGCCTCCCTGTACACGTCAACACCGGGGGGACACCATCCGCGCCAGCCGCTTCGCCTTGCCCGCGCTCGCCTGCGCTTCGCTCTTCCTCGCTGCCTGCGGATCACCCGCACCGACGGCCGCCGACGTCTTCGCCAAGGCCCGCAAGGCGACCGAGCGGGTGCGGGAGACGCTGGTGACGGCGCACCTCACCTTGGAGGACGGACGGTCCGTGACGGGGGGCCTGCGCATCGACGCCCGCGGCAACTGCGAGGGGGAGCTGACCTTCCCCAGGGCGGGAACGGCCCAGGCGCTCGTGGTCGGGGACCGGGTGTACCTGAAAGCCGACGCCGGCTACCTGGAGAGCCTGTTCGCGGACCCCGGCGAGCGGGAGCGGCTGCGCGGCAGGTGGGCCGGCTTCGGGGCTTCGGATCCGCTGGTACGTCCGGTCACCGCCGTGTGCGAGGCGGCTCGCCCGATGACCCCGTTCTCGCTCGACCGCTCGGCCACCGTCCTGGACTCCGCCTCGTACGTCGACACGCACCGGGTGGCCGTTTTCAAGACGCCCGGGGCCCAGGGCGGCACCATCACGGAATCGGTGGCGGCCGAGGGCAAGCCGTACATCCTCGAACGGAACGAATTCGGCGGCCCGTCGTCGCTGAGCCTGACCCGGATCGCCTACTCCACGCGGGCGGAGCCGCCGGTGGCTCCGCCCGTCGAGGACGTGCTCCCCGCGCACCCGGGCGGGGTGTCGGCCTGACGGGGAGCTCAGGCCTCGGAGGCTTCGGCGTAGGCCTGGGAGAGTTCGGGTGAGCCCGTCACCGCCCAGGAGACCCCCCACTCCACCACGTTCAGCTCGCGGCCCGAGGCCAGCCGGATCACCGGCTGGCCGTTCGGCCACACCTGCCAGCAGGCGCCCGGACGGGAGCGGATGATCACGGTGCCGAGGTAGAAGCCCGCGTCGTTGCCGAGCCAGGGGACCAGCTCGGGATCACGCCGCCAGCGCGGCATCAGCTGGTCCAGGGCCTCCAACGAGCGCGGGCTCTCGTCGAGTTCGAGCCCCGCCGCCCTCGCCTGGACGCGCAGCATTTCGCATTCCGAGAACAACTCGGTGATGCCCTCGGGGTCGTCGGCGAGGGCGGCCGCGAGTCCGGTACCCCGTTCCGTTCCACGCCGGTTCAGCCAGTTGTCCAGGAAAGGGATGTTCATACCACCCAGCCTCGCACCAGGATTCCCCGCTGGCCACAGGGCGCGCGGACCCTTCTTCCGCCGCCTCCCCCGCCGACGGCGCAGTCCGCGCTACGCGCCGAGGTCGAGGTCGACGACGACCGGGGCGTGGTCCGAGGCTCCCTTGCCCTTGCGCTCCTCGCGGTCGACGTAGGCGTCGGTGACGGCCTTGCCGAAGGCCTCGTTCCCGTACACCAGGTCGATGCGCATGCCCCGGTTCTTCGGGAAGGCGAGCTGGCGGTAGTCCCAGTACGTGTACGGCCGGTCGTACTTGAGGGGCCGCGGCACCACGTCGGCCAGCCCGGCGGCGCGCAGGGTCTCCAGGGCGGCCCGCTCGGCGGGGGTGACGTGGGTGAGGCCCTCGAAGACCGCCGGGTCGAAGACGTCCTCGTCGGTCGGCGCGATGTTGAAGTCCCCGAGCACGGCGAACGGGCGCGGACCGGCAGCGTCTTCGGCGACCGCGCCGGCCAGGGAGCGCAGCCATTCCAGCTTGTAGCCGTAGTGGTCGTGCGCGACCTCGCGGCCGTTGGGCACGTACACCGACCACAGGCGGACCCCGCCGCAGGTGGCGGAGATCGCGCGGGGCTCCTCGACGCCCTCGTACCCCGGGCCGCCCACGAGTCCGGGGACCACGTCCTCCAGGCCGACCCGGGAGAGCAGGGCCACCCCGTTCCACCGGCCGGTGGCGTTGACGGCCGACTCGTACCCCAGCTCGCGCAGCGCGTCGTGCGGGAACTGCTCGGCGGAGCACTTGGTCTCCTGGACGCACAGGACATCCGTGCCGGAGCTCTCCAGCCAGGCCAGCAGCCGGGGCAGCCGGGCGGTGATCGAGTTGACGTTGAACGTGGCGATACGCATGCCAACCAACCTACCGCCCGGCACCGACAGCGGGCTCAGAGGTCGGTGGCGTCCCCGGCGGCGAGGCGGCCGTGGCCGGTGCCGCCCAGCGAGTCCAGGACCCGGTCGTAGATCGGCCGGGCGATGTCGGCGAGGTAGGCGTCGTGGATGTCGAGGGCCCGCCGCGGCTTGACCTCGCGGAGGTAGTCGACCACCTCGGAGACCTTGTTCCAGGGGGCGTGCACCGGCAGCATCAGCGTGTCCACGGGGGCCTCGGGCACGGTGAGCGCGTCGCCGGGGTGGAAGAGGGAGGCGTCCACGAGGTAGCCGACATTGGTGACCCGGGGAAGGTCCGGGTGGATCACGGCGTGCAGCTCGCCGTGGACTTGGACGTCGAAGCCCGCCGCGGTGAACGAGTCCCCGTGGCCGACGGTGTGCACCCGGCCCGGGTAGGCCGGGGCCAGCTGCTCCGCGACGCTGCGCAGGGTCCACACCGCGGCGGCCGGGTTGGCGTCGAGGGCCGCCCGCAGCCGGCCCTCGTCGAAGTGGTCGGGATGCTCGTGCGTGACGAGCAGGGCGTCCGCCCCGAGCCCCGCGTCGGGCTCGCTGAAGGCGCCCGGGTCGATGACGAGCACGCGCCCGTCCTTCTCCAGTTGGACACAGGAGTGCAGCCGCTTGGTGAGCTTCATGATCCCAGGCTAGGCCTTGCCGGGTGCCGGCGGGCCTGCGGGCCTGCGGGCTTGCGGGCTTGCGGGCTTGCGGGCTCACGGGCTCACGGGCTCACCGGGCGGGTGCCTCACGGGGTCGCGGTGGAGACCACGTAGACCCGCGGCTTCTGCGGGTCGGTGAGGTCGACGGTGACGTCCCGGGTGGGGCGCGGGTCCGGCTGCTCCAGGGTGATGCCGTACCACGCGTTGCGCGGTCCCCAGCTCCAGCCCGCGACCTCGGCGTCGTGGGCGCCGATCGACACGCCGCGGGTGAGCGCCCCGCGGTCGGTGCCGAGGTCGGCGAGGAAGGTGTCCAGGTCGGCGGGGGTGGCCGCGAACTGCACGTACAGCCGGCTGGTGCGCCAGTTGTTGGTCTCCAGGAAACCCACCCGCCAGGCCTTCGGCGGGATGGGCACCTCGTAGATGCTGCGCTGCACCTTGGAGGGCCAGCCGGGGCGGACCTTGACCGCGCCGACCTTGGCGGCCTTGTCGCGGCCGCTCTCGCGGCTCTGCTGGGCCGAGACGGCGAGGTATCCCGCGGGCACGCCGACGAGCAGCAGGATGATGATCGCGGTGATCCAGCGGCGCCGGACCACGTGCCTGCGGTCTTCTCCGGGGGTCTGCGGCGTACCGCCCCCGTCGGGGGCGGGGGCCTGGCGGGGCAGGGTGGGGGGCGGGGTCACTGCGGGTCCTGGTGGTCGGGGTCCGGGGAGGCGGGGGGCTCGCGCCGGCCGAGCTGCGCGTAGCGCTCGTAGCGCTCGACGCGCCGGCGCGTGGCGCGGCGGAAGCGGCGGGCGACGAGCCGGGCGAGGTCGGCCGCGCCGACCATACCCGCCTCCGGGCCGAGCTGGGCCTTGGCGATCCGGGCCTCGGGCCGGTAGCCGCGGCCGGTGAGGTGGCGCCGGAAGGCCTCCCGGGCCGGGCCGATCAGCAGGTCGTCGGCTGCGCTGACGCCGCCGCCGATCACGAAGCAGGACGGGTCGAGGGCGGCGGCGAGATTGGCGATGCCGACGCCGAGCCACTGGCCGATGTCCTGGAGGAGCTCGACGCACATGGCGTCGCCCTCGCGGGCCAGCTCGGTGATGAGCGGCCCGGTGATCTCGTGGACGTTGCCGCCGACCTTGGCGATGATGTTGTACGCGACCGGGGAGTCGGCCGCGGCCAGCTCACGGGCCTCGCGCACCAGTGCGTTCCCGGAGCTGTACTGCTCCCAGCAGCCGCGGTTGCCGCAGGGGCAGCGGTGGCCGCCGGGCACGACCTGCATGTGGCCGAACTCGCCGGCCACCCCGAAGCGGCCGCGCTTGACCTGGCCGCCCTCCAGGATGGCGCCGCCGATGCCGGTGCCCAGGGTGATCATGACGAGGTGGTCCTCGCCGCGGCCGGCGCCGAAGCGCCACTCGGCCCAGGCGGCGGTGTTGGCATCGTTGTCGACCATGACCGGGACCGCGAGCCGGGACTGGAGGGCGTCGCGCAGGGGCTCGTCACGCCAGGCCAGGTGGGGGGCGAACAGGACGCGGGAGCGGTCGGCGTCGACCCAGCCGGCCGCGCCGATGCCCACGGCGTGGACGTCGTGCCGGTCGGAGAGGTCGAGCACCAGCTCGACGATGGTGTCCTCGACGACCTTGGGGCTCTTGGACTTGTCGGGGGTCTCGGTGCGGATCTTCTCCAGGATGACCCCGTCGGCGTCGACGACGCCGGCCATCACCTTGGTGCCGCCGATGTCGATGCCGACGGTCGGGACGCGCGGGGCGGTCAGGTGCGACCGGCGCTCACGGGTCCCGATGGTCCGCAGGACGGTGCCTCGCGCAGACCGGTGGGTGAGCGTGAAGTCCCGGTACGTGCTCATCGAGTCGTGTCGTCCCTCGGGGTGCGGTGGGTGGGGCCGGATGCGCGGTCAGGACCTGATTCTGCCACCCGCTCCAGTTCGTGGCTCAGTTCCTCCAGCTCGGAGCCGCCCGCCATCTGCCGGGTGAGCTCGTCCAGGGTGATCGAGTCGCGGGTGTGGCTGCCTGCCATGGCGCCGCGCTTGAGCAGGACGAAACGGTCCCCGACCAGGTGGGCGTGGTGCGGGTTGTGGGTGATCAGGACCACGCCGAGCCCCGCGTCGCGGGCGGCGGCGACGTACTTGAGGACCACGCCCGACTGCTTCACGCCGAGGGCCGCGGTCGGCTCGTCGAGGACGAGGACCTTCGCCCCGAAGTGGACGGCCCGGGCGATGGCCACGCACTGGCGCTCGCCGCCGGACAGGGTCCCGATGGGCTGGTCGACGTCGCGCAGGTCGATGCCCATGCGCAGCAGCTCGGAGCGGGTGGTCTCGCGCATGAGCTCCACGTCGAGGCGGCGGAAGGGACCGCGGCCGCGGGTGGGCTCGGAGCCGAGGAAGAAGTTGCGCCAGACCGGCATGAGCGGGACGACCGCGAGGTCCTGGTAGACGGTCGCGATGCCGCGGTCGAGGGCGGCGCGCGGGTTGGCGAGGGCGGTCTCCTCCCCCTCGATCTCGAAGGTGCCGGCGTCGTGCTGGTGCAGGCCCGCGATGATCTTGATGAGGGTGGACTTGCCCGCGCCGTTGTCGCCGAGGACGCAGGTGATCTCGCCGGCCGAGACCTCCAGGGAGACCCCCTGGAGGGCACGGATGTTGCCGTAGTACTTGCTGACGCCGGTCAGCTTCACCAGGGCCGTCACTTGGTGGCCTCCGCCCGCTTGCGCACCCACGCGTTGAGCAGCGTCGCCAGCAGGAGCATCCCGCCGAGGAAGAACTTGAACCAGTCGGGGTTCCACTGCGCGTACACGATGCCGTTGCTGGTCATGCCGAAGATGAAAGCGCCGACGGCCGAGCCGATGGCCGAGCCGTAGCCGCCGGTCATCAGGCAGCCGCCGATGACGGCCGCGATGATGTAGAGGAACTCGTTGCCGACGCCCTCGCCCGACTGGACGACGTCGAACGAGAAGAGGATGTGCTGGCCGGAGATCCACGCGCACAGGGCGACGCCCATGTAGAGGCCGATCCGGGTCTTGACGACCGGGACGCCCGTCGCGCGGGCTGCGTCCGCCCCGCCGCCGACCGCGAAGATCCAGTTCCCGGCGCGGGTGCGCAGCAGGATCCAGGTGGCGACGGCGACCAGGGCCAGCCACCACAGGATGGTGACCTTCAGGGTGACCGAGCCGATGTTCCACTGCGAGGCGAAGAGCGCGCGGGCGGAGGCGAAGCCCTCCATGTCCGCGACGGTCTTGGTGGAGACGGAGCCGGTGATCAGCTTGGTGAAGCCGAGGTTGAGGCCGGTCAGCATCAGGAAGGTGCCGAGCGTGATGATGAAGCTGGGCAGCTTCGTACGGGTCAGCATGAACCCGTTGAAGAACCCGATGGCCAGGGTGACCAGCAGGGACACCCCGACGCCCACCCACACGTTGGCGGTCATCTGGTAGCTGAACATCGAGCTGAACAGCGCCGAGGTGGTGACCAGGACGCCGGCGGAGAGGTCGAACTCGCCGCCGATCATCAGCAGGGCCACCGGTACCGCCATGATCCCGATGGTGGAGGCCGAGTACAGGACCGTGCTCAGGCTGGCGGCCCGCAGGAAGCTGTCCGCGGCGAAGCAGAAGAAGACGAAGACCGCGGCGGCGCCGACCACGGCGCCCAGCTCGGGCCGGCCCAGCAGGCGGCGCACGAGCGAGGTGGGGGCGAGGCGCTCGTCGGCGAGGGCGGGCGCGCTCATCGGCTGCCCCGCTTGATGAACTCCTCCAGCTCGGCCGATTCGGCGGCGGTGACGATCTGGGGGCCGGTGAGCACCGGACGGCCGCCGCCGAGCACGTCCGCGTTGTACCGGTAGAGCCAGAGCAGGTCGATGGCCTCGTACCCCTGGAGGTACGGCTGCTGGTCGACGGCGAAGCCGAGCACGCCCGCCTTCAGGTCGCGGGCGACGGCCTCGTTGAGGTCGAAGGTGTCCACCTCGGCCTTGCTGCCCGCCGCGTCCTTGGCCTTGACCGCGGTCGGGGCGAAGGGGGCGCCGAGGGTGACGATGGCGTCGACCGAGGGGTCTGCCTGGAGCTTCGCCTGGACGGCCGCCTGGACGGAGGGCATGTTGGTGCCCTCGACGTACAGGTTCTCCATGTCCCCGCCGAACGTCTTCTTCGCGCCGGCGCAGCGCTGCTCGTGGCCCACGTTGCCCTGCTCGTGCAGGACGCAGACGGCCTTCTTGCGGCCGCGCTTGGTCAGCTCGGTACCGACCGCCTCGCCGGCGATCTGCTCGTCCTGGCCGATGTGGGTGAGGGCGCCGTACGCGGCCGACTGGGCGGAGCCGGAGTTGACGGTGACCACCGGGATGCCGGCCTTGACCGCCTTGGCGATGACGTCCTTGAGGGCCTCGGGCTTGGCCAGGCTGACCACGATCCCGTCGACCTTCTGGTCGATGGCGTTCTGCACGAACTGGGCCTGCTGCTGCGCCTGGTCGTCGTGGGAGTAGACGAAGTTGATGTTGTCCTTGGCCGCGGCCTCCTTGGCGCCCTTCTGGACGATGTCCCAGAAGGTGTCGCCGTCGCCCGCGTGGGTGACCATCGCGAAGGTCCAGCGCGGGGTGGACACGGCGGGCCGGCCCGCCGCAGCGGCCTTGGCCCGGTCCTCGGCGCGCTTGCCGCCCGTGCTGCTGCAGCCCACGAGGGAGGCTCCCAGTACCGTCGCGAGCACGGCGCCCACGACGCGCACCCCTGTCCGAACCCTAGCCACGTCTGCGTGCCCTTCCCTCGTCCTGCGGTCTCTGATCCTGCTGCGGTCGGCTGCTGCCAAAGCGGTCATTCCGGTTCCAGCCGCTCAGTATCCGCCACAGTGGACCATGTGAGGTCATCGGGGGCTTCCCGGCGATCCGGCCCATCTGTGACATCGTCGGCCTCGCCCGGCAGATTGACAGCTCCCGCCGGGCGGGTCAGGTTGAGTTCATGCGCATCGGGCTGATCGGAACGGGCCGTATCGGCTCCTTCCACGCGGCGGCACTGGCCCGCCACCCGGACGCCGGCTCCCTCCTGCTCGCCGACGCGGATCCGGCGCGGGCGGTGCGGGTCGCCGACCGGCTGGGCGCCACCGCCGCCCCCTCCGTGGAGCAGGTCTTCACCTGGGGCGTGGACGCGCTGGTCGTGGCCTGCGCCACCAACGGGCACGCGGAGCTGGTGGTCCGGGCGGTGCGCGGCGGGCTGCCGGTGTTCTGCGAGAAGCCGCTGGCCACCGACCTGCCCCGGACCCTGGCGGTGCTGCGCGAGGTGGAGTCCGCGCACGGGGTGCTGCAGGTGGGCTTCATGCGCCGCTTCGACGCGGGCTACCGCACCGCCCGGGAGCTGGTGCGCTCCGGGGCCCTGGGGAGGCTGCACACCGTACGGACCATGACCGCGGATCCCGCGCCGCCGCCCGCCGCGTACCTGGCGACGTCCGGGGGCCTGTACCGGGACTGCCTGGTGCACGACTTCGACATGGTCCGCTGGGTGACGGGGCACGAGGTGGCCGAGGTGTACGCCACCGGTTCGGACGCCGGCCCGGCGCCCTTCCGGGAGCTGGGCGACGTGGACACGGCCGCGGCCCTGCTGACCCTGGACGACGGCACCCTGGCCACCTGCACCGGGACCCGGTGCAACGGGGCCGGGTACGACGTCCGGATGGAGCTCGCCGGGGAGCTCGACCAGGTCTCGGCCGGACTGGACGACCGTACGCCGATCGCCTCGACCGAACCGCACGGCCCGCCGCCCGCGAGCAAGCCCTGGACGGGGTTCCTGGAGCGGTTCGGCCCCGCGTACGAGGCGGAGCTGGCGGCCTTCGTCCGCCTGGTGCGCGGGGAGGGCCCCAATGCGTGCGACGGCCGGGAGGCGCTGGCCGCGCTGCGGATCGCGGAGGCGTGCGAGCTGTCGCGGCGGGAGGGGCGCCGGGTCCGGATGGCGGAGTTGCCGGACCTGTGAGGCCGGCCTGTCGTTCCTGGCCACCGGGTACGGCTACCAGCGCACCGGCAGCCGGGTCACGCCCCGGATGAGACTGCCCCCGATCCAGCTCGCCGGATCCGCGAACGGGTCCCCCGACAGGTCCTCGGCCAGGTCCGGGAACCGCTCCAGCAGGCCGCGGATCGCGATGCGGCCCTCCATTCGGGCGAGCGGGGCACCGATGCAGAAGTGCAGTCCGTGCCCGAAGGCCAGGTGGCCCTGCGGGGCCCGCCGGATGTCGAAGGTGTCGGGGCTTTCGTACCGCCCGGGGTCGCGGTCCGCGCCGGCCAGCGACACGAGGACGGTGGCCCCGGCCGGGATGGCGGTGCCGCCGAGCTCCATGGCCTCGCGGGCGTAGCGGTAGGTGGTGTTCTGCACCGGGCCGTCGTAGCGGAGCATCTCCTCGACGGCGCCGTCGAGGAGGCCGTCGTAGTCGGCGCGCAGGGCGGCCAGCTGGTCCGGGTGGGCGAGCAGGGCGCGGGTGCCGTTGGAGATGAGGTTGACGGTGGTCTCGTGGCCGGCGATCAGCAGCAGGAAGGCCATCCCGATCAGCTCGGCGGAGGAGAGTGCGTCGCCGTCCTCGTCCCTGGTCCGGATGAGCGCGCTGAGCAGGTCCTCGCCGGGGTCCTTGGCCTTGGCCTCGACGAGCTCGGCGAGGTAGTCGCTGAGCTTCTGGTGCGCGTGGGTGCTCGGGGTGAGGGAGGTGGGCGCGAGGACCTCCTTGGACCAGTGGCTGAAGCGTTCGCGGTCCAGGTCGGGGACGCCGAGGAGTTCCCCGATGACGGTCATGGGCAGCGGGAAGGCCAGGGCCTTGATCAGGTCGGCGGTGCGCTGCGGGCGGGCGGCCATCGCGTCGAGGAGTTCGTCGGTGATCTGCTGGACGCGGGGGCGCATGGCCTGCACGCGGCGGGTGGTGAACTCGCGGGCGACCAGGCGGCGCAGCCGGGTGTGCTGCGGGGGGTCGGTCTCCAGCATGTTGCTGTTGGCCACGGTGGTCGCGACGCCCGGCAGGACCCCGCTGCTCGCCCAGTTCTTCGACAGGCCGGGGTGGTTGAGGGCCCGGCGGGCCTCCTCGTAGCCGACGACCAGGAAGGTGGGCGTGTACTCGGCGGCCGTGACCTCGACCTGGTGCACCGGTCCTTCGGCGCGCAGCCGGGCGTAGTACGGGTAGGGGTCGGCATGGAAGTCCGCGTCGTTCACACTGATGTCCGGCTGTGGCATACACATACATTACGGCGGCCCTTTGGCGCCGGACCCGGCGATTTCCGGTCAGTCGCCGCAGGTCATCCGGCCACGGCGCGGCGTCCCCAGGCCGTGCCGCCGAGGACGAGCACGGCGCCCACGAGGCCGGCCGCACCCAGGTGTTCGCCGCCGAGGGCGATGCCGGCCACGGCCGCCCAGAGGGGTTCGGTGCCCAGGAGGAGGCTGACCCGGGAGGGCGAGCTGCGGCGCAGGGCCCAGGTCTGCACGAAGAAGGCGAAGAGGGTGCAGAAGACGGAGAGGAAGACGAGTCCGGCCCACTGCCCGGGGCCGAAGGAGAGGGCGACGTCCCAGGGGCGCTCGCCGGTGCCGGGCAGGGCGGCCAGTACGGCGAAGACGAGGACGGCGCCGCCGAGCTGCACGGTCGTCAGGGACAGCGGGTCGGCGCCGCGGACGGCCTCGGTGCGGGCGGTCAGCAGCACGTTCAGGGTCCGCACGAGCGCGGCGGCGAGCATCAGCAGGTCCCCGAGGCCGGGAACGGTGAACCCGCCCTGCTGGGTGAGCAGCGCCACCCCGGCGACGGAGACGGCGGCCGCGCCGAGGAACGCGGCCGGCGGCGCCTTGCGCTGCACGGCGGCCTCCGCGAGCGGTGTGAAGATCATGGTTAGGCTGATGATCAGCCCGGCGTTGGTGGCGGAGGTGTGGACGACCCCGTAGGTCTCCAGCAGGAAGATGGCGCCGAGCACCAGCCCGAGCAGCCCCGCCCCGCGCAGCTGCCGGGCGGTGAGCGCGCGCAGGCGCTGCCGGCCGGCGACGGCGAGGACGGGCAGCACCAGCGAGAAGCGCAGCACGAGCACGGCGACCACCGTGTGGGCCGTGGTGATGCCCTTGGCGGCGAGGTAGCTGGCGCCCCACACGACGGCGACAGCGAGCACCGGCAGGTCGCCGAGCCAGGCCCGGCGGGGGACGGCGGGGCGTTCGACGAGGCTGTACGAGGTCACCGGGCTCTCCAACGGCGTGCGGCGGGTGGAGACTTCGGCGGCTCACACGGATGCACGCCGAAGCTATCCGATCCGGTCACCCAGGTCGACCCGTTTACCCGGCCGCCGCACACGCCGGAGCCCGCTCAGAAACTGCCGAACGTGGCGCGGCCGGTGGGGCGGTAGGTGTTGATCGCCGTGCCGTTCGGCGTGGTGCGCGAGCCGGTCAGCTCGTAGGCCGTCGGCAGCCCGCCCCTGGGGAAGAGCCGGCGGCCCGCGCCCAGGAAGACCGGGAACACCAGCAGGTTCAGCTCGTCCACCAGGTCCCGGGCCAGCAGCCACTGCGCCAGCCGCCCGCTGCCGTGCACCTGGAGCTCCCGCTCCCCCTCCAGTGCGTCCTTGACCCGCACGATCTCGCTCTGCAGGTGTTCCCCGTCGACGACGGTGGTCCCGGCCCAGGCCGGGCTCGTCAGCGTGGTCGAGGCGACGTACTTCGGCAGGCCGTTCAGACGGCTCGCGACCGGGTCCGTGGGATCGGTGACCTGCGGCCAGTACCCGGCGAAGATCTCGTACGTCCGCCGGCCCAGCAGGAAGGCCCCGGCCCGGTCGAAGAGCTCCTTGACGAAGGCCTCCATCCCGTGGTCGGCGAACGGCACGACCCAGCCGCCGTACTCGAACCCGTCGCTGCGGTCCTCGTCCGGGCCGCCGGGGGCCTGCATCACGCCGTCGAGGGTCAGGAAGGTGGTGAGGGTCAGCTTGCCCATGGCTCTGCGCTCCTTGCGTCCGGTTCCGCTGTCGTCGCGGTGTCGTCTGCTCCTGCTCCCGTTCAGACTCCCGGGCGGCGCGGATCGCATCGGTGCGGCGCGCACGGACGCACGTCGGATTCCCGCGGAAACCGCAACGCGGGAACGCAACGCGGGGAACGCAACGCGGGGAACGCAACGCAAGACAGCGGCCGGAAAAAAGGCCGGGCCCCGGGGGTGTCGGCCCCCGGGGCGGTCACACGGGTGGCGTCAGCCGCCCAGCTCCTGGTGGCGGGCCGTCAGCGCGGCCGCGCCCTGCTCGGTGAGCGAACCGAACAGCCGCAGGCGGGAGAACCCGCCGTCCGGGAAGATGTCGATGCGCACGTGCGTGCCGACCGCCGGGGTGTCCAGCACGAACCGGTGGTTGGTGTCGGGCTGCAGGCGGGTGCGCGGCAGGAACTCGGTCCACTCGCCCTCCTCGCCCGTCTTGACCGACAGGGAGGCCCAGCCGGCCGAGTTGCCCTTGAGGTAGGCGGTGTCGATCTCGACGGCGCGGATCTCCGACTCGGCAACGAGCTGGTAGCGGATCCAGTCGTTGCCGTTGTCGCGGCGGCGCGCCGTCTCCCAGCCGTCGTCCATCTTGCGGGAGCGGCCCGGGTTGATGGTGTTGGTCGGCGGGGAGTAGAAGCGGTTGGAGGCGTCCTGGACGGCGCCGCCGTTCTCCAGCGCGACCACGTCGAAGGAGCCGAGCGCGTCGAGCCACTTCGGGTCGGGCAGGACCTCGCCGTAGACGCGCAGGCGGGCGATGCCGCCGTCGGGGTGCTGGTTGACGCGCAGGTGCGTGAAGCGCTGCTCGACGTCGACCTCGAAGCCGTTGGCCGCGTGGCCGCCGACGGGCGTGCGCGGGACCAGGGTGGTCCACTTCACGTCGTCGCCGAGGAGCTCCTCGGGGGTCGGCGCGCCGTCGACCGAGGTGCCCTCGATGGAGACGGCCTGCGGCATGTTGCCGCGGAAGTGGGCGGTGTCGACGACGATGCCGCGGATGACGCCGGGGGCGCCCAGGCGTACGAGCGCCCAGTCGTGGTCCTCGGAGGTCGGCCAGGGCTGCTCGGCGGAGACGCCGCGGCGGCGGCGGGTCTCCCAGCCGTCCATGACCTTGCCCTTGTGACCGAAGTCCTCGGGGTCGAAGTGGGCGGCCTCGGAGATCAGCAGGTTCTCGCGCTGGGCGAAGAACTCGTCGTTCGCGGCGATGACACCGGCGCCGAGCTGACGGTCGGCCAGGTTCGCGAACTGCGTGAACGGGAACTCCGCGGTCCGGTAGTCGGCGTACGGGTCTCCGCCTTCGTACGGGTTCGCGTTACCGGTGAAGGAAGCCAAAGGAGTCGAACGCTGTGCCACTGTCAGTTCTGCCTTTCAAGGAGTCGGCCGGTGGGCTCGGTCGGGGTGCCGTGGTCGGCGATCCGCTCACCGCGCAGCCAGGTGGACTTCACGACGCCGTGCAGGGTCTTGCCCGCGTACGCCGTGACCTGGTTGCGGTGGTGCAGCTCGGCCGGGTCCACGGTGAAGGTCTCTTCGGGGGCCAGGACGGCGAAGTCGGCGTCCCGGCCGGCCTCGATCGCGCCCTTCCGGGCCAGGCCCGCGAGGTTCGCGGGGGCGGCGGACATCCAGCGGACCACGTCCTCCAGGGTGCGCCCGCGGCGGCGCGCCTCGGTCCAGATCGCGGGCAGGCCCAGCTGGAGGGAGGAGATGCCGCCCCAGGCGGTGAGGAAGTCGTCGGTCTTCAGGTCCGCCGTGGAGGGCGAGTGGTCCGAGACGATGCAGTCGATGGTGCCGTCGGCGAGCGCGTCCCACAGGAGGTCCTGGTTGGCGGCCTCGCGGATGGGCGGGCAGCACTTGAACTCGCTGGCGCCGTCCGGTACTTCCTCGGCCGTCAGGGTCAGGTAGTGCGGGCAGGACTCGACGGTGATCTGCACGCCCTCGGCCTTTGCGGCGGCGATCAGCGGCAGCGCGTCGGAGGAGGACAGGTGCAGTACGTGGACGCGGGCGTTCAGCCGCTTCGCCTGGGCGATCAGGTTCTCGATCGCGGTGTTCTCGGCGTCCTTGGGACGGGAGGCGAGGAAGTCGGTGTACTTGGGTCCGGGCGTCTGCGGGGCGGACTCCAGGTGGTGCGGGTCCTCGGCGTGCACGATCAGCAGGCCGCCGAAGCCAGTGATCTCGGCGAGGGAGGTGGCCAGCTGCTCCTGGTCGAGCTGGGGGAACTCGTCGACGCCGGACGGGGACAGGAAGCACTTGAAGCCGAAGACGCCGGCGTCGTGCAGGGGGCGCAGGTCCTTGACGTTGTCCGGGAGGGCACCGCCCCAGAAGCCGACGTCCACGTGCGCCTTGGTGCGGGCGACCTCCTGCTTGACGCGCAGGTGGTCCACGGTGGTGGTGGGCGGCAGGGAGTTGAGGGGCATGTCGAGGATCGTGGTGACGCCCCCGGCCGCGGCGGCGCGGGTGGCGGTCCAGAAGCCCTCCCACTCGGTGCGGCCCGGGTCGTTCACGTGCACGTGGGTGTCGACCAGTCCGGGGAGCAGGACGTCGTCGCCGAAGTCCTCCAGGCGGGCGCCGGCGGGCACCTCCGCCTCGTGCGGCAGTACGGCGACGATCTTCCCGGCGGCGACGGCGACCGAAGCGGCGCGCGTCCCGTCGGGGGTGATGACGCGAGTCGAGCGCAGTACCAGTTCCACGTCGTCGGACACGCCGGAACCTCCCCATCTACTTCCACAGAGCGAAATTCAACGTTCTGTTGACGGAGTCTTCACCCCGATCCGGGGCCAGTCAAGAGCGGCCGGACACTGCACCGACACGGCTTCCCCGCAATTGGAGGTTTCCACAGCATGGAATTAAGATTTCACTATTCAGAATGTAGCTATCACCACCCGGGGTCGGCCAGGTAACTTCCCGAGGACGTCCGCCACCCGGACAAACCGCCTCTGACCGGCGGGGACGGCATTGCCCCGGCCCTAGGGCCGACGCCGACCGACCGGTAGGCTGCTTCCTTGCCTGCCAGCACCGAAAGGACCGCGCCGTGCCGACGTCCAGCGCCAGCACCACCGACGCTTCCGCCAAGACCACCGCCGCCGGCGGTGGCGTCCAGTCCCTTGAGCGTGCCTTCGATCTGCTCGAACGGATGGCCGACGCCGGGGGCGAGGTCGGCCTCAGCGAGCTCTCCGCGGCCAGCGGTCTGCCCCTGCCGACCATCCACCGCCTGATGCGCACCCTCGTGGCGTGCGGCTACGTGCGCCAGCAGCCCAACCGACGGTACTCCCTCGGTCCCCGGCTGATCCGCCTCGGCGAGTCCGCGGCGCGCCTGCTCGGCACCTGGGCGCGGCCCTACCTGGCCCGCCTGGTCGAGGAGACCGGCGAGACGGCGAACATGGCCCTGCTCGACGGCGACGAGATCGTCTACGTGGCCCAGGTGCCGTCCAAGCACTCCATGCGCATGTTCACGGAGGTGGGCCGCCGGGTGCTGCCGCACTCCACCGGTGTCGGCAAGGCGCTGCTGGCGTACACACCCGCCGAGGAGGTGCGGGCCCTGCTCGCGCGCACCGGCATGCCGGCCGCGACGGAGAAGACCATCACCACGCCGGAGGGCTTCCTCGATGCGCTGGAGCAGGTCCGCAAGGTGGGCTACGCCGTCGACGACAACGAGCAGGAGATAGGGGTCCGCTGCCTCGCCGTCTCCGTACCGAACTCGCCGACCGCCGCCGCCATCTCGATCTCCGGTCCGGCGGGCCGGGTGACCGAGGCCCTGACGGACTCGATCGTGCCGATCCTGCAGAACGTGGCGGCCGAGCTGTCCGTCGCCCTGCAGAGCCAGAGCCCGGCCTGAGGATCCGTCTTCCGGATCCGGGGCCTGGCCGCTCCTGACGCACCCCGGCCATCACGATGTCCCGGCCCCGGCACCCCTCGAAGCGGAGG